>JBEDLY010000013.1:0-15648 GCA_041171365.1 Actinomycetota bacterium
GAGTTGTATTGCTCCCCATTGGTGAAATATCGCAATGATGTTGTTTCCACCAGCAACGCTGGTGTCTATCCCTGCAATGCTCTGAGCTCCACCATCTGGCGTGAATAAGTGAACAAGACTTCTCGCAACCACGATCAGCATGAAAACAAAGGCAATGACTCTCACAAAAGTGAAGCCACCATAGTTTTTAGGGTCTTTAGGGAATACTGAGTTTCTCAAAGTCGCTCCCATCATTTGGTATCTGAAGCGCCCTCGGCAGGAATCGAACCTGCGACCAAGAGATTAGAAGGCTCTTGCTCTATCCACTGAGCTACGAAGGCATGCCTTGTCAAACAAGGCTCCCCTAGTTTACCCCATTTGGGAGATTTGAGTTAGGTATGGATGCAAGTCCGAAAATTGTGCCTTCAATCCAATATTTTGGAGTGTTTTGCTTTTAAGAGTGCGACTCTGTTGGTCTATTTGCTCTTCAAGGCGGTTGCAAACCAGCGACGGATTATTGGCTCGGCAAACTTGGTTACCAGGTAAGAAAGAACAATCGTTATGAGCCAAGAGACGAGGTAAGCGTCCAGCGTCTTCCAACCTTGTGAAAGCAAAGACTCGGCAATCATTCGTCCCGGTATGACGTGGAAGAGGTATAGGGAGTAGGTCATAGTTCCGATGAAAGCCAGTTGCTTACTCTTCAGGTCGGATAGTTTCTTCACCCAGACCAGAAGTGCAACGCCAATGGTCATCGCAAATACGCAAAGGAAAATTACGTTAACTGATCTACCTTCAGCATTCATGGTTGCAACCGTTGCCTCCACTGCTAGCAAACTAGCCGCTAGCATTCCAAGAGACGCAAGATACTTATCGCTTCTTGATTCGGCTGTTGCTATCAAGATACCGATTATGAAAAACGGTGCCCATGTTGAAAGAGCAATTGTTTGAAGTGTTGAGTCATCAACTCGGGATAGAACAACTGTCAGTCCTAACCAAATCCATGCGAATCGCCAGAGCACAGTTCGAGAGGCTCCGAAGATCAAAACGATTAGAGCAACAATGGCGTAGAAACTTGCTTCAATAAACAAAGTCCAGAAAACAGGATTCAACCAGCCTGTGTCAGCAAGTGAGGGCATCAGCACCAAGTTAGTTGGAATTGAACGAATAGCTTTCCAAAGATTCAGTTCTCCATTTGCTACCAATAGGGCTGCTGAAATGAGTACTGCAATGAGCAGTGCAGGCATGAGGCGAAGGAATCTAGCGATAACAAACTCTCTAGAGGTCCTTCCAATTGCAGATCTTGAGATTACAGTTCCGCTAATAATGAAGAACAGGTGCACACCTAGAAAACCGTAAGCAGCAATCTGAGTGACACCACCGAACACTTCGGTTGGGTTTGCTCCTAGATTCTCGTTTATCCAGTTCTTTGACCAGAAGAAGTGTGCCATGACGACACCGACTACTGCTAAGACTCTCAATACATCTAGACCAGCAAGGCGGCTCTTCTGTTGAGGATTACTCACTAGCTTCTTTCATAAGGCATAGTCAGTGATGAATCTGGGAAGTTGAAGCGAGAACGGAACTCTTCTATCGAATCAACCTTGGCTACCCCAGGCACTGCGAAGTGGGCTAAGAAGTGCTCGTCGAAAGATTTTTCAAAGTGGTATGGCCTGAAGTTGAATGTGTCGTACGGAACAATTCGAGTTCTCTTGTTCATTCTTGGTTGCATGAATAGCTGGTAGACAATCTTGTCTTGATCACCCTTGGTGAACATACCCAATTTGTCTTCATCCCACCATTTCTTGATTTCAACCAAGTCACTGGCTAGAACGCTTCTTAGGAATTTGTGAACTCGCTTTGAAGACTTGAAGAAGAAGTTACCTGAAGAAAGATAAGTCCAACCGCCCTTTGGATTAATTGGGCTTTTGGCAAAGACAAGTTCTGTTTTCTTGTCGAATTCCTTAACGAAGTTATCTAGTGGTGTGTTGATTTGTGTGAAGAAAGCATCATCATCAACCCAGAACCACCAGCTGTTGTCTATTGGAAGATCTAGTAGTGCAAAAATCTTGTGGTCGTAAGGTGACTTAATCTCTCTAGGTTTTTCATCCCAGATGTATTTGTAGCCCCATCGGTCGCAGTACTGTCGGTGATTGATTTGTGATTCGAATCTCACCTTGGTGCAACCAGAAATCACATTAACCATGAAAGTCCTACTTTCCTTGAACAGCTGAACCAATTGCAGTTACAGAAACAGACAAACCTAGGTTCTTAGGAGTTAGAGACCAACCTCCAACACCTACAGCGCTTGCCTTGAGAGAAACTTTTACCCCTCTCGCCCAAAGCTCTTTAGAAACTGGCAATTGAATCTGCTTAGGGTCTCTCGACCCGTTCTTCCAAGTCAATCTCGTGCTTGGGCCACCGTCGATAGACACATTTACAGTGAAACCCTTTTTAGTTTTTAGCAATCTGGCCGGAGCTAGAGTCAAGGTCACGTCAGTGAAGTTACCGTTAATTTCAAGAGGAGCCAGAGCTATTGTGCCCTTCTTTCCCCTTACCCAAAGAATGCCGTAGCGATCCACTACAGATTTGCTAGTGGCATGTTCAAAGTCTTCTCGATAAACCTTACGCGCCTTACCGCCAACCATTTCATCTCCAGATAGAGGCTTGCGGTTGTTAGCAAGGGTTTCAATTTCTTTCGCGGGGAAAGTGGCCAGCAACTTTTCAAAGTCAAAAACCGGGAGAACAGGTGGTTGAGCAACTAGTGCTTCAGCAATGGTTTCGATTGGCTCGATTCCAAAACGAGATGTTCCCTCGTAGTAATCCAAGTACTTGAACTGAGCTTCACCACCTGGAGAAGATAGCCAGATCGCTGGGATGCCAAGACTCTCAGCAAAAATGATTCCATGCAAAGAGGAAGACACTACTAATTCAGCACCAAGCATCGACTCCAAGATTCTCAACGGGTCGCCGTCTGGGGAGATAAAGTGCTTTAGCAAATCTGGGCGTTGACGCTTGAAAACTAGTTCGTCTTTGAAGTGCGGAACGATTCTAATCTTGCCTTGACGTTCGTTTTTAGAAACATCGTAGTTTGCAAGACGATCTGCATAAAGATGCTTTAGTAGAACTCCTGGATCAAACATCTCTTTCACGTTGGAGATGTCCCATCCTGCTTTCTCCAAAACTTTGAGAGTCTTTGGTCCTCGCACAGCAGTGACCAGGATGTTGCCACCTGGGTGTTCATCTAAAGCATCTTCGGACTTCAAGCCTGAACCCCAAACGATGTCGCCGTCTTTTGCTCTGTGAAGAATTGATCCGATGGCTAGAAGCTTCTTGTCTCCAGGAAGAACTCTTCGTGATTCAAGACCACTAATTCTTGAAACAAGCAATGGCGATGCGTCATCGCCGAAGTTACCGTGCTTGAAAGTGTGATGAGAAATAGCCGAGTTAATTAGATTGCCCTGAGCTCTCCACCAGAAAACTGGAATCTTTGGCGAAATGCTATCTACGCTCATTGGCGCAATTTCATTTTTACCAGAACGATCTATGTGAACTATCTGGCCGCTTCTTGCAGGGACCATACCTGAGGTGAGGTCCTTTAGAGTTCCTTGAACTAAGGTCATCTCGCTGTCGTCGATGCCTGCAGAAATCCAAACTAGATCTCCTGAAATAACGAGTCCAGTTGGGTAAACAACTTCTGAAGTGGTTGGGTTCAACTTGTTTTCTTTAAGGTTGCCACTCTCAGATTGTCTTGGTAGGCCAAAGTTAACCGGAATCGGAAGTTCTCTTACTGGTGCGAAAGGATACTCGGCAGAGAATTCATACACGGCAGCCACATATTCGCGACCCTCAGGCATGTTGAAACTTGAGTGAACAAGGTTTACAAACTTGTTTCCAACCTGAACAGGCTGAGCTCCTCCTCGCAAAGCTCCAAAGTGTGACGAGTAACGTGAATTCCAATCAACAGTGACTTCTTTTTGGCAAACAACTTGAGAACCTGCGTTGAGATCAGCGCTGAGAATAGTGTGTGGAGTGATTGAATAGACAACCCAAACCTTGCCCTGAGCTTCAAAGAAGGCCCAGTTCTTTTCATTCTTGCGACGACTACCCTTCAGCACGATTTCTCTTGCAGGGCCAGCTGGCTTGAGTTCAGATGTTATGTCCAACTCCACCATGAACTGGTGATTACCTTCTGAACGGTTTCCATCGTTCCAAACCATCCATGTTTTACCTTGCAGGTTGAAAAGTCTTGGGTCAGCAAACCACTCTCTTGAGCGGCTGTCTGCTTCAGAATCAGCAAATTCGATCAAATCAGACAATCCGACAGCACTGCCCTTGACAACATTCATTTCTGAGTCAAGGCGACAGATTGCAATTCTTCTGACTAGGTCACTTTCAGCAATGAATCTGTAGGCCATGACGAAGCCACCATTGCCGTCTGAAATAAGCGCTGGATTGAAGTTGTGGAAGCCATCGACACTTATCTTGTCCCAAGCGGCTGGAATTAAAGCGGGCTTGTCGGCGGACTTGGTAACAAAAGACATCAAACACCCTAAATTCTTTACTTCCGCAGCGATTCTGACGGAGACGGAGTTAGTCCAACTATAGCAATCTGGCTCTATTTCAAAGGGTTGAACGCTGCCCGTACTCGTTGAAGACGACTATGAGTGAAAGTTTTGAATTACTTCCAAAGCTTTCTTAGTAATTCCAACATCGAGTCAATTAGGAGCAAGTTTCCGTTAGAAGTTAGGTGATGTTGGTCAATAAATAGGTAGTTACCATTCTTTTCCGAATAGCAGTACTGGCCATCTGGGCAAAGTAGTGGGAATGGATCCCAAAGAGTAATCCCGGTGTCTTCAACAAGCCTGTCGTAATAAGCCATAACTGGTTCTCGCAACTGCTCTTGGTAGCCAATTTCTTCTTTGAACCCACTTGAACAAATTGGGTTCAGACGGTTGAACCACTTAAGGCATCTGTCTGGTGGTGTAACAAACACTGGTGTTGGAGCAGCTAAGACAACTTGTAGTCCTTTGGACTTCAGCTCTAGGACGATCTCTCTTGAAGAGACTAAAGCTTCTTCTCTAGTCTTCTGATTCTCAGTTGAGTTCAACTTCTCCAGTAATTCCTGTTTGTCATACGCCTTGTCAAGACCGGACATACGAGGTGTTGAGAATGACGATAGGACAATCACATCGCCAGGTTTAGCGGTATCTAGAATCTTTTTGGTGATTTCCTCATCTGAAGGACAAACATTGAGCCTGCTTCCCCCTGCTTGAAGATTTACGTATGGGCAGCCGTAGTTGATAATTCTTGAAGCCTCAGCACCTGTTTTCTTGGCAATCCAGCTCCCCATGTATTTGTAGTGCCCGGCGTGAGAATCACCAACAAAAATGATTTTTCTTCCTGCACCGAAATCACTTGTCTCAATTCCAGAGAGGACCTCTTTAGTTAGTTTGGAATTGTTGAAAGCTGGGTCGACAGTGGCTCGAGCTCTCCTACTCCACTCAGCTTTACCGAAGTCAACTGTTAGCAAGACTGTTAGGGCTACCAATGAACCTGCAACAATTACTTGCCAATCAGGCATCTTCTTTATTAGCTTTCCGGTTCTAACCGGAGTTTCAACGAACTTATAGCTGGCTGCTGAAACTAAGACTGTCGCAACAATAGCTATGACCCAGTGCCACCACTCTGTGAGACCGATTGTCCAGCGCATGAGAACAAAGACTCCCCAGTGCCAGAGGTATAGCGAGAATGAAATCTTTCCAAAGTAGACAATTGGTCTTGCAGTTAGTAACTTGCCGAGTCTTGGTGGAAGTGAATCGGTTGCATTGGTAGCGATGTGGATCAGAAGCAAAGTTGCTACTACAGGAGGAATTGCCCACCAAAACGGAAATTGACCTATGTTTGCAAACAATAGCGAGATTGCAATCAGGGCGACACCAACAGCGAAGATTATGCGATTTACATAAACCGGCAGATTAGCCAAGCCCTTGAACCTGCGGAAGGCAATGTATAGAAGTCCTCCAGCTGCTAGTTCCCAGAATCTGCTGGGCAGCATATAGAAAGCATTGATTGGATCGTTGGATGATTGGTCGGCGCTAATAAACATTGAAGCGATAGTTAGAACAGAGATTAGGGCTATGGCCAACCTGGACATCAGCTTCTTGAACTTAGTAACTGAGACTACAAATAGGACCAGCACAATCGGCCAGATCAGATAGAACTGCTCTTCAACTCCAAGTGACCAGGTCTGAATGAATGGACTGTAATCCATACGTTCAGCGAAGTAGCCGTCATTGCCAAGTACCAGTTGGATGTTGCTACCGCCGAAAATAGCCCAACGAGCAGTTTCATAAATGCCAGCAGACAAAGAGGCCTTGGGGACGAAGTAGGAAACAAGTATGGACACCGTTACTAGATAGAAAAAGAGTGCTGGTGCAATTCGAATAAAACGTCTTCTATAGAAACCGGTAAAGAACCTGAAGACAGACTTAGGTTGACGCTCCAGTAGAGACTTTGTGATCACAAACCCCGAGATTGCGAAGAATATGTCAACCCCAACAAACCCACCAGGCATAAACTCGGCTTTTAGATGATAAAGGATTACCACCCAGACAGCTAGGGCCCTAAGTGAATCAATGCCCACAAAATGTTTAGACTCTGCGACGTTTGCAGTCTCTTTAGCCAACATTTTCTCCGTAACGAATCCCTGATTCAAACCTTGACCAGAATAACACTGTCCATATCTAGTCCTTTGGAGGCCCGATTGATGGTTTATTGAGAGATTCGCGCTTCACAGAGAATAATCCGCGAGTGTGGTTAGAGTTAGGTGTGCTGAGAAGACTGATCACTATTTCAAGACCTGTGCTGTGGGTAAACACTATTGGCACCACAATGATGGGTCTATGGCTCACCGGTTCTCTGTGGAGCTGGGATGCCATTTGGCTTCTACTTTGGGTGACTCTTCCTTTTAACCTTCTTATCTACGGAATCAACGACATCTTTGATCAGGAAACTGACAACATCAACATCCGCAAGGGTGGATACGGTGGAGCAAAGATTGACCCTAAAGAAGTTCCTTGGATTTCATGGGGTGTAGTTCTCCTAAATGCACCATTCCTAGTCTTCTTTGCTCTCAACTATTCAGTTGAAGCAAACCTATGGATCTGGGCATACAGCCTGACCTTCCTGTTCTATTCGGCTCCCCCTGCAAGGTTTAAGGGTCGCCCTTTCTTGGACTCCATCAGCAATGCTGACTACGCCTTCCCTCTAGCAATCGTTCCTCTCGCTTTGGGCAAGGAACCTATCTGGCTAGCCGTATTTGCTCTAATGGCTTGGAGCTTGGCTAAACACACCTACGATGCCATCCAAGACATTGAAGAAGATGAATTTGTTGGAATCAAAACAACAGCTGTGTATCTGGGTGTGAAGAAGTCTTTGGTGTGGGTTGGTTTCTGGTGGCTAGTTTCAACCATCATGTTTGCCTTCGTCAACATTCCTTTGGCGATTGCCAATGGTGCCTATGCCTACTGGTTGATCCGATTGATGGTGAAAGATAACTCTTCTGCCAATGCCAAGAGGATCTACAAGTATTCAGTTGCCTATCCGTATGTTGTTGGAACTGTTGCTGGATTCCAGCTAGTTACTTTCATGGTCTTGGAGCTTCTCTAATTGAAGAAGCGGATCATTATTGTTGGAGCTGGTTTAGGCGGGCTCACAGCAGCATCACTCTTAGCTAAAGCAGGCCATGAAGTAGCAGTCCTGGAAAAGAACTCTTGGGTTGGCGGAAAGTCTCGTCGAATCGAGCTAGCGGGACAACGTATTGATACCGGACCATCGCTAGTCACTTTCCCAGGTGTATTGGAAGAGCTCTTCTCCAGATACAACAAGCTAGGCAAAACAACTTCAGCAAATATCGCAGAGCTAGATCTTCAAAAACTCCCTGAGGTTGGCAAGTATTTCTTTGGTGAAGAAGTTGTAAACCTTCCAGTTCAAGAAAGACATCCTTGGTATGACGCGTGGACAAGGTTTGTCAAAGAGCATGGTGATCTTGGTCCTGAGATTGTAAAACTACTAACTTCAGATCCTTTTGATGCAAAGACTCTTCCAGCAGTGACTGCTATTACCAAGAACTACGGAACTCATCTTTCAACAAGTTCATATCTAAAGCATTTGGATTGGATGCCTGAGGGTCTTAAAGAAGTAATTGCAATTCATACCCTCAATGCAGGCATTTCGCCTGAGCGAACTCTAGCTTTGTATGCAACTATGCCTGCGGTCATGGCTCATGAAGGAATCTTTGTTCCTCAAGGTGGTGTCTATGAAATTGTCCTTGCCTTGGAGAAACTTGCTCTTCAAGCTGGAGCAACAATTAGAACCGGTGTTGAGGTAACCAAGATCAGTAAAGGCTCTGTCCACATTGGTAATGAAGAACTTAGCTGTGACTATGTGATTGGTGCAGCAGATGCTCAGGTGATTGATTCACTCTTGGGAAAGAAGACAAAGAGACCAAAGCGGGTTTCTTGTTCAGGTGTTGCGGTATTTGCTGTTCTCAAGAAACCACTTCCTCTGGACACTGTCACTCACTCTGTAATCATGCCGAGTAAGCCTAAAGAGCTTCATGCTGATCTAGATAAAACTCAAGTTCCAGAGGAAACAATGGCTTTCTTGAACTACTACAAGCCAAGCCACATCTACCCAAACTCCAAGGCAACAGCAGCTATCTTGCTAACAGCTCCTGCCAATGGAGAGAGATTTGATATCAATAGTGAATTTGTTCAGCGTGAGCTTGCTCGAATCAGTGAAATCATCGGCTTGAAGCAGAACCTAGGCGAATTGATTCTTGAGCACAAGATTCTAGATCCAATGTATTTTGCTGAGTTTGGAGCTCAGGGTGGTTCTTTGTATGGGGCAACGAGACCAATCTGGCAGGGTGGTCCATTCCATAAGCCTGGATACTCATCACCACTCAAACCTTGGTTCTATAGGGTAGGCGCTTCTGTGCACCCAGGTGGCGGAATCCCAGCCGTAATTGGTGGTGCCATGAACTCTACTGCCCGTTTGCTAAGAGCTATTGGCACTAACTAGCTCGTTCCGTTCCCATATTTAGGTTTCTGGGTTCCTAACTCTTTGTTAGCCTAGAAACGCGGGGAAAAGAACTAGTATTATTTACCTCGGTAAACAAATTCAACTATTGGAGATTCATGTTCAGCTTGTCAAAGATTAGCCTTGCTAACCGCTCAGTGGTAGCTCTTCTAACATCCATTCTTGCCGTCTTCGGCTTTGTGGCTGTTGGTTCACTAAAGCAAGAGCTTTTCCCGTCTCTTGAGTTTCCTCAGGCAGCGATTGTCACAACTTACCCAGGAGCATCTCCTGAAGTTATGGACACTCAAGTCAGCAGACTTATCGAATCTTCAGTTGAATCTCTAGAAGGCGTCACCACAACTTCTTCAACTAGCCAAAGCTCTCTTTCAACCGTTCGAGTAACTTTTGATTTTGGAATTACATCAGCCAAGGTAACTGAATCTCTAAACAGTGCGCTGGACTCTGTGAAGGCTAACTTGCCATCTGGTGCAAACGCTCGAGTTCTAAGCGGTGGCTTGGGAACTATCCCAGTTATGGTTCTTAGCGTTGCTTCTAACTCAGGAGACAACACGGAGATTGCCAAGCTACTTCCGGACATTGCACCAACACTTTTCAAGAAAGTTCCTGGTGTTAAGGATGTTCAGATCGGTGGTATTCGTGACTACCGCGTAAACATGGAACTAAACACTGCTGTTATGGCAGCAAATGGAATCACCGCTCAGAGCATTTCAAGCGCTCTAAAGACAAATGGCTTTGTATTACCCGCAGGAACACTTGAAGATGACAAGGGTCAGATCACAGTTCAGGTTGGAACACCTGTTGAATCAGTCAAAGAGCTAAAGTCTCTTCCACTAACTTCAAGCATTCCTTCAACCATGCCAGGTGCCAGCAGAGTTCTAACTATCGGTGATGTTGCTACTGTCACCTACGACCTAGAACCAATTAGCTCAATCTCTAGAGTTGATGGCAAGCCATCGCTAGCGATTTCAATCACAAAGACTCAAGATGGCAACACAGTTTCTATCTCTAAGGGAATCAAGCCACTTGAAGAAGAACTAGCAACAAAGCTTGGTGGCGATGTGACCATCAAAGAAACTTTCAACCAAGCACCATTTGTTGAGAAGTCAATTGCTGACCTAGTAAAAGAAGGTCTACTTGGTCTTACCTTTGCGATTCTGATTATCTTGGTCTTCCTAAGATCATGGCGTTCAACAATGGTGACAGCCATCTCAATCCCTACTTCCCTATTGGTTGCATTCATCGGTCTTGCAGGCTTCGGTTACTCACTGAACCTATTTACCTTGAGTGCTCTAACAATTGCAATCGGTCGTGTTGTTGATGACTCAATTGTTGTTATTGAAAACATCAATAGACACTTGGCCTACGGAGAGAAGAAGATCGAAGCTATCTTGAACTCAGTCAAGGAAGTTGCAGGAGCTATCACAGCAGCAACCTTGACTACCGTTGCAGTATTCCTACCTATCGCAGTCGTTGGTGGACTAGTTGGTCAGCTCTTTAGACCTTTCGCCCTTACCTTCGCGCTTGCTCTTGTAGCGTCCTTATTTGTATCTCTAACCATCGTCCCTGTTATCGCCTACTGGTTCCTCAAGACTCCAGTTGTTGAAGCAGGTATGACCGAAGCCCAGGCCAAGAAGTTTGCTGAGAAGGCAAGAGCGGAAGAGGAAGCACACGAGAGGAAGTCAATTCTTCAGCGTGGTTACATTCCAGTATTGACTGCAACCCAGAAGCGACCAGTAATCACCTTGGTTGCCTCATTCATCGTCCTTGTATTCACCTTTGGTCTAGTGCCATTTATCAAGACCAACTTCATCGGTAGCTCAGGTTCAACAACCTTCAGCATCAACCAAGAAGTGCCTCTAGGTGCTTCTCTAGAAGACAAGGCACTTGCAGCTGAAGGTGTTGAAAAACTTCTTCTAGACAGTGGTGACACTGTTGCTGTAACAACCACTATCGGTGGTACTGCTGATAGCCGTGTTGCATTCGGTCAGTCAGCCGGTGGAATCCAGATCCAGGTTTCAACTAAAGAGACCGTGAACGGTGATGCTTTCCAAACCAAGATGCAGAAACTATTCGATGCAGATGCATCTCTAGGTAAGGTCAGCTTCCAGACTGGTCAGTCATTTGGTTCAAGTGGAACTGTTGACGTGACAGTAACAGCAAAGACCGATGAGCAGCTAAGAGCTGGCATCAAGTTAGTTCAGGAAGCTCTCGAAGGAAAGATTGACAACGTCTCCCCTGATGTTGTAACGACCCTTAGCGAGAAGCAGAGAACTCTCAAGGTCACAGTAGATCGCGTAGCTGCTACTCGACTTGGTCTAAGTGAAATCGCTGTCTCTACTCTTGTTGCAAATGCAATGAGCCCACAGAGCATCGGTTCAATCAACATTGATAACAAAGAAACTGAAATCTACATCAAGTCTGAAAATGTTCCACAGACAATCGAAGAAGTGAAGAACATTCCGCTCAGCCCATTCGGCCAGGTAAGACTGAGTTCTGTTGCAAAGGTTGAACTGGTTTCAGTTCCAACCCAAATCACAACCCAGGATGGAGATCGTGCTGCAACTGTTTCTCTAACTCCAGACAAAGATGCCAGCCTAGGTCCAATCACCATGCAGGTATCTGAGAAGGTAACTGAACTTCAAGACAAGATGCCTGCTGGAACTACTCTGCTTCCAATCGGTGGTGTTTCAGCAGACCAGGCTGAGTCATTCAGTCAGCTACTTCTTGCTCTACTTGCTGCTATCGCAATTGTTTACCTAATCATGGTGGCAACATTCAGAAGCTTGGCTCAGCCACTAGTTCTTCTAGTGTCAATTCCATTCGCAGCAACAGGTGCATTCGTAGCTCTACTTGCAACCAACACCGCTCTTGGGCTTCCAGCTCTGATTGGTATGTTGCTGCTTGTTGGAATCGTAGTTACTAACGCGATTGTTTTGATTGACCTCATCAACCAGTACCGCCTACAAGGTATGCCGTTTGAAGAAGCAATCATCAACGGTGCTCGTCAGAGACTGCGTCCTATCTTGATGACAGCTCTTGCAACTATTGGTGCCCTAAGCCCACTAGCTCTAGGCTTCACAGGTTCTGGTGGATTCATCTCTCAGCCACTAGGAATTGTGGTTATTGGTGGATTGTTCTCATCAACAATCCTGACCCTGGTTATCGTGCCGGTTCTTTACCGCCTGGTTGAAGGCAGAAAAGAACGTAAGGCTCAGAAGAAGCTAGCCAAGATCGCCAAGAAGACTGTCGCTAAGACCGCTTAGCCCTAAAGGTAAACTGGATGGAGTCCTCGAAGACGGGGGCTCCATTTAGTTTGAGGAACTATGAACATACCTGAATACCTAGTTTGGATTGACTGTGAAATGACAGGGCTAAACCCTGACACCGAGTGTCTAGTTGAGATAGCTGCAGTCATTACAGACTTTGACCTAAATGTCCTCGACGAAGGCATTGATCTCGTAATCAAGCCTCGTGAAGGCACAGTTGAGGCCATGGGCGACTACGTCAGGAAGATGCATACCGACTCTGGTCTAATCAAGGAATTCGCCTCAGGTATTGATTTGGCAGATGCAGAAGCGCAGGTATTGGAATACATCAAAAAGTACATCCCTAACCCAAAGACTTCTCCCCTAGCTGGTAACACCATTGGGACAGATCGCATGTTTATCTCTAAATACATGCCTGCTCTAGATAACCACCTGCACTACCGAAACATCGACGTTTCAACCATCAAAGAACTGTCTAAGCGCTGGTATCCAAGGGTCTATTTCCAAGCTCCTAAGAAAGACGGCGGCCACAGAGCCCTTGCCGACATCCTTGAATCTATTGAGGAACTCAAGTACTACAGAAGCGCCGTCTTTGTTGAAGCCCCAGGCCCAACAAGCGAAGAAGCACAAGCACTAGCGCAGGCTCTGAAGACTGATAAACTTTGAGAGTTGATTTCGGCTAGTCCGGAATAAAACATGGTGGGTATAGCTCAGCTGGTAGAGCGCCTGGTTGTGGTCCAGGATGTCGCGGGTTCAAGTCCCGTTACTCACCCCAAAAGATAAAGCCCGATCGAAAGATCGGGCTTTTCTCATTTTGCAATTGTCTGTATTTGACCATCACCGTAGGTGGCCTTGATTTCGCTAATGACCACTTGGTAGCCGTTATACCAATTTTGAACTTTAGCTTTGGCCTCGCGGTGATCTTCAAATCGAGCAAACTTTGTGATTGTTGCCATGTCTTCAAAGTAGTAGATCGAGTTTTTCGTCTCGCCATCTGGACTCACCCAACGCTCAACGCCCAGGAAACCTTCGAGTGTGAGAGCGTAAGCGTCAATAGACGCGTCCAGGCGGTGAAATTCTTCGTCGTATTCACCGGGTTTGAAGATGAATTGCGCTGCAAACATCTCTACGCGTTAGCTCTTTCAAGCACTAGTTCTCTCACTCGAGCTGCGTCTGCTTGACCCTTCATCGCCTGCATTACTGCACCGATGACAGCTCCCGCTGCTTGAACTTTACCTTCACGAATCTTTTCAAGAACATCTGGTTGCTTAGCCAGCGCCTCGTCAATGGCTGCGATCAATGCTCCATCATCAGAAACAACTTCAAGGTTTCTAGAAGAAACAATCTCTGCCGGTGAACCTTCACCAGCTAACACTGCTGATAGAACTTCACGAGCAATGCGGTCATTGATCTTGCCTGATTCAACAAGGGCTGCAATCTCAGCTACCTGGGTAGGTGTGATGTTCATTTCTGAAACATCTTTATCTTCTGAGTTAGCAATGCGAGCAATCTCACCTGAGTACCACTTTCGAGCAGCCTGAGGTTTAGCTCCTGCTGCTACAGCTTCTTCAATGAAGTCAAGAAGTCCAGCGTTCACAACATCTCTGAATTCCATCTCAGCGTAGTTCCACTCGCCTGCTAGACGCTTACGTCTATCAGCAGGGTTCTCCGGAAGAAGTGAACGTAGCTTCTCAATTAGTTCGTTTGAAGGCTCAACAGGAACTAGATCCGGTTCTGGGAAGTAGCGGTAGTCATCAGCATCTGACTTAGGTCTTCCAGCGCTGGTTGAACCCTTGTCTTCGTGCCAGTGTCTGGTCTCTTGAGTGATGGTTCCGCCAGCAGCCAAGATAGCTGCTTGTCTTTGGATTTCATATCTAACTGCACGCTCAATAGATCTCAGTGAGTTTACGTTCTTAGTCTCAGTTCTAGTACCAAGTTTTTCCTGACCATGAGGTCTAATGGAAACGTTGGCATCACAGCGAACATTTCCACGTTCCATGCGAGCATCGCTAACGCCAAGGGCTTTCACGATTTCTCTAATTGAGCGAACATAAGCAGCAGCTAGTTCAGGACCTTCTGCACCTGCACCGAATACTGGCTTAGTAACAATCTCAACTAGTGGAACACCAGCACGGTTGTAGTCAACTAGAGAGTACTCAGCACCTTGAATACGACCTGTTGAACCACCAATGTGGGTTAGCTTTCCAGCGTCTTCTTCCATGTGAGCACGTTCAATCTGAACAGTGAACTTGTTACCGCTAGGAACCTCAACATCTAGCTGTCCTTCAAAGGCAATTGGATCTCTGAACTGTGAAGTCTGGTAGTTCTTAGCAAGGTCTGGATAGAAGTAGTTCTTTCTTGAGAACCCTCCAGTTGGTGCAATCTGGCAGCCAAGAGCAAGACCAATAGATATTGATGACTCAACTGCTTTTCTGTTTACAACAGGGAGTGATCCAGGTAGCCCAATACAGATTGGACAAACGTTAGTGTTTGGCTCATCACCAAAGTCATTCTTACAACCACAGAACATCTTGGTCTTGGTGTTTAGTTCGATGTGTACTTCGAGACCAATGACTTAATCCATCAAGTTAGCCTTAGCCATTAGTTACCCTCCAACTTTGGTGCGAAGTCCATCATTCGCTTACCCCAAATGCCTTCAAGGATTCCTTCAAGTGCTGCTCCTACTTCATAAAGAGCAGCATCCTTGTGTGCCGGTGCTAGGAACTGAATACCAACTGGAAGGTTGTCTTCATCAGCTAGACCAATAGGAACTGAGATACCTGGAATACCAGCAAGGTTTGCAGGGATAGTAGCAATGTCGTTCAGATACATAGCTAGAGGATCTGCAACCTTTTCACCAAACTTGAATGCAGTTGTTGGTGCGGTTGGTGAAACAAGAACATCTGCCTTAGCAAAAGCAGCATCAAAGTCTCTTTGAATAAGTGTTCTAACCTTCAAAGCAGCACCGTAGAACTTGTCGAAAGAACCAGCAGAAAGTGCATAGGTTCCGAGAATGATTCTTCTTTTTACTTCTGGACCAAAGCCAGCTTCACGAGTAGAAGCCATAACTCGTTCAATAGTTGGGTTACCCTCTGGGGTAACTCTCATACCAAAACGAACAGAGTCAAACTTAGCTAAGTTGCTTGATGCTTCCGCAGGAAGAATCAAGTAATAAGCCTCAATTGCATATTCAAATGAAGGACAATCGACCTCAACAATCTCAGCCCCTGCATCAGCAATGAGTTTCATCGCTTCACCAAATCTATTGAGCACACCCTGTTGGAAACCAGCACCTGAAAGC
>JBEDLY010000014.1:0-16662 GCA_041171365.1 Actinomycetota bacterium
AGATGCTGAGCCAAGGGTTTGACCCTGAGGCTTTAGCTCAGGTCGCTGGTTTTGATGGAACGCCTGAGTCTTTACAGAATCTCTTTGCAAACATTCAAGGTGCATTTCTAATCCCTAATCCTCCAACCGAAGGTTCTGGAGTGAATTGGCAAGCTGCTGCTCAGGGAGCCAAAGAATTAGCAAAAGTCGGAGCGACCGCTGTTGACGATCGTGGCAGAAGAGAACTTAGCGAAGCCATTGGAATTGCTAATCTCTGGCTCAATGAGGCAACGAGCATTTCCGAAGTAATCCTCGAACCTAAACTTCTAAGTCGAACTCTCTGGGTTGACGATGCACTACCGCTATTCAAACTTCTTGCGGAACCAGTTGCTGATCGCATGAACAGAAGTCTTGGTGAAGCAATCCAAGAACAACTTCCTCAAGAACTTCAGGAATCTCTCAAAGGTGCTAGTGAGATTATGAGATCTGCTGGAGCAATGATGTTCGCAATGCAACTAGGGCAAGCATTAGGTCAGCTATCTAAAGAAGCACTGACAGGTACTGAAATTGGTTTACCTATTTATGTTGACCAGAGACCAGCTTTTGTAATTCAAAATCTTCAAGAGTTCATCTCGACTCTTGAACTTGGCAATGACAAAGACCAGGCATACATCTACCTAGTTCTCAGAGAGCTTGCACACACAAGATTGTTCAAGCACTCAAGATGGTTGCGAGAGAAAGTTGTAGCTCAGATTCGAGAGTATGCAGCGGGTATTACTTTTGACACAAGCCGCATGCAAGAAATAAGTGAAGACTTTGATCCACAAAATCCTGCTGAACTTCAAGCAGCCCTAGAATCTGGTGCTTTCCTTGCAGCTAGATCACCTAGCCAACAATTAGCTCTAGACAGTATTGAAACAAACCTCGCTCTCATTGAAGGTTGGGTTGATGCCGTTACCTCAGATGCTGCTAAACGTCTTCCTAAAGCAGATGCAATTCGTGAGGCAGTTAGAAGAAGACGTGCAACCGGTGGTCCTGCCGAAAGCACTTTCCAAACTTTGGTTGGACTTGAACTAAGACCTAAGCGAATAAGAGAAGCTACAGCTCTCTGGCAACTTATTGGTGAAGCTCTGGGTAACCAGAAGCGTGATGAACTATGGGATCACCCTGACTTCCTTCCAACTGCAGAAGACATTGATAATCCAGATAAGTACGTTGCAAGAATCCAATCCGATCTAGGTATTCCTGATGCAATGGACCAAGCCTTGAGAGATCTACTCGGCGAATAGCTGTTGAGAACCAGAACACTGTCTAAAGATTTTAGGCAGACTGTAAAACGTGTTCCATCGAATCAATAAAGCCCAACCAGCCATTTGGCGTGACCCCAACACAATTCAAATTGGTCTAGGGCAAAAAAGTATTGCCATCACAGATTTGACTCTTGCTCAACAACAAATAGTTGAAGCTCTATACAGCGGATTAGTTGATGGCCAGCAGGAAGTTATCGATGAGACTTTCAACACGTCTATAGGAACTACTAGTTCACTCATCGACAAACTCTCCCCGGTAATGGAGGTAGAAGGTTCAACCAGCAATACCTACGGGGCATGGCAGGAACTTGCTTTCGCTGAACTCGCCAGAGCAGCACTTGACTATGAAGTAAATCCAGAAATGGTTATGGCTGAACGCTGGCAACGGGTAGTCCACATCGACCAAATAGATAAGGCTGGAGCACTGCTGGCTAAGGCTCTATTGGCAAGTGGGGTTGGCAAGGTAGTAACCCATGACGATGGCAGGGTTATCAAAACTGACCTTGGCGAATTGGGTTTTAGCCAAGATGAACTTGGGCAATCTAGATTCGAATCACTAAGCCAAGATCTATTGAAACACTCGCTTTCCAAGAGTGTGAGCTCCAGATTCATTGACTTGAACTACAAACCAAGCAAAGAGCTAGTTGTCTCATTTGCGATAACGGTCGGGCACCTAGCAACTAGACCAAGTACCTATCTGCGTTGGCTCAATAGAGATGTGCCTCATCTCAACATCAACTTTGATATGTATGAAGCCCAGATAAGCCCCATAGTTTTTCCAGGCATTACCCCTTGTCTAAATTGTTTAGCTGAACACAAAGTAGATGAAGATCCTGCTTGGCCAGCAATTGCTTCGCAACTAATTGAACTTCCTCGAACTAGAGATGACAGTTCGTCTCTTCTGGCAGCAACTGGCTTGGCCTTGAGGACAATCCTCAGACAACTAGATCATGCAGCTGGATTCACAATCTCAACGGAGACTAATTTTGCAGATGGTTACACGCTGGACTATTCAACAGGTGATGTGACGAGAACTAAATACAGCTTTCATAAACTCTGCAATTGCAGGAGTTTAGATGAGGTCTAGGTATCTGCTTCTGGTTCTGACGCGATCGTCAGCCCCATCTTTATTTGCCCAACTAATGAACAGCTGATCTTTGGCTCTAGTGACACCAACATAGAACAAGCGTTGCTCTTCTGAAATCTGTAGTTCGGTCTTTGCGTATCCGATTGGTAAATAACCTTCAACCGCACCCATGATGAATACAGCCTTGTATTCAAGACCCTTGGCAGCGTGAATGGTGCTTAGGGTAATTGATTCTCTGGTTGGTTCATGTTGAGATCTCTGACGCTCTTCTAGTTCATTAGCAAAAGTCTTTATAGTTGCTTCTTCACCTAGTTCATCAGCAATCTGAACCAAAGAGTTCAATGCTTCCCATTCCTCAAGAGCTCTTCCTGAAACATTGGGAGCGATACTTTGCCAGCCAAGACTTCTGGCAATTGCAGAAACGGTTTCATACAAACTACTGCCCGATGGATTAGCTGCTTCTGCTCTGACCATTCGAACAGCAGACATAATCTCAGGTCTACTGAAGTAACGTTGTCCCCCACGAACCTGATACTCGACCCCTGCTTTACTCAAAGCATTCTCGATATGTTCTGACTGTGCGTTGATTCGATACAACACTGCAATCTGACTGGCTTTCATTCCGCTAGAAAGAAGATCTTTGATTTTGTTAGCTACAAAATCACATTCTTGTTCTCTGTCTTGGAACTCAAGAACCTGAGGTTCTAATCCTCTAGGTCTAATGGCTTCCAGTGGTTCAAACTTTTGATTTCCTCTTACCCTGTTGGCTAAGGAAATGATTTCAGGAGTCGATCTATAGTTCTTGGTTAGCTCAATGACATTGGCACCTGGATACCTTGAATCAAAGTTCTCCAGGAAAGAAGCGTTAGCACCGCTAAATGAGTAGATGGTTTGATTCGGGTCACCAACAACGCAGAGATCACTTCTATCGCCCAACCAGGTATCTAGTAGTTCCTGCTGCAGCTTAGAAATATCTTGATACTCATCGACTGTGAAGAAGCGGTATTGCTGATGAACGTGAGCTAACGCTCTAGGTTCAGACTTCAACATCCCGGTGCATAAGAGCAGCACGTCTTCCCAGTCAATCTGCTTTGCCTTTACCTTGGCATCCTCATAGGCAACTTGGATCTCGTATGAGCGAATAGGGGCAAGCCCTTGAATGACTGGTCGTGTGGCGATTTGGTCCAGGTATTCTTCAAGGCTCAGCATCGAGTATTTTCGCCATTCAATCTCAGATGCAATGTCTCTAATGGTGTTGGCATCTAGACGAATCTTCAATTCCTCTGCAGCTTTAGCAATGGCTTTTGATTTGGAATCCAAAACTCTGGGAGCTTCAATGCCAAAGAAATCTCGCCAGAAGTATTCAAGTTGAGAAAGCGCTGCAGCGTGGAAAGTTTTGGCATTGACGGAATGAACACCAAGCCCGCGAAGCCTGGCTCTAAGTTCTCCAGCAGCTCTGTTGGTATAGGTAAGCGCCATCACACGATTCTCAGAGAAGTCTCCTCTAAGAATTCCGTAGGCAATACGGTGAGTGATTGTTCTAGTTTTTCCTGTGCCAGCTCCAGCAAGAATTAGAGTTGGCCCTAATAGGGATAGTGCTGCTTCGCGTTGCTGTTCATCTAAAGCATTGAGAATGTCATCAGCTTCATACTGCATGAGCTACCTGTTTAGTTCCGTAGCTGAAGTAACCTCTTCACCCAGCCAATGTTCAATTAAAGATCTCGCTATGGAAATCTTTGGTGGCAAAAGAATGTCTTTAGCTTCTGCTTTTAGTTCATCTCTTGTGAACCAACGAAGTTTCGCTATTTCAATTCCATCTGGGCGAATGTCTTCTGGAGCATTACTCGGATCAAGTTGTGCAGTGAAGCCCAGCATTAGTGAGTATGGGTATGGCCAAGATTGGCTTGCAAGATAAACAGGGTTAGTTACTAGTAGCCCTGACTCTTCTTTCATCTCTCTAATAACCGCTGCCTCTAATGATTCAGCTGCTTCAACGAAGCCAGCCAAAATGGACCAACGGTTCTGCTCCCAACTTCCTTGAGTGCCAAGTAGCAATCTGTCTTGGTCATCGGTGATGGTCACGATTACTGCAGCATCTGTTCTTGGGAAGTGTTGTCTATCTTCTGAAACACAAAGTCTTGACCAGCCACCCTGTTGCATAACTGTGATAGCTCCACAGTTAGGACAGTGCTGATGGGTTTCATGCCAGTTATGAATGGCTACCGCTTGGGTGAATAGAGCAGCGTCTCTTGGATGTAAGCCAGCACCACTTCTTCTAAGTTCGTGCCATTTAGATTCATCGGGTTCGATTGCCTTAGCAGCGTTATCGCTAAGTACTGAAAGTACAACTGCAGTGCCAACCTCTTGATCGCCTAATGCAACTGAGGTTCTTCCCAAATAGACGCGGTATTTACCTGCGGTTGCTTGCTCGGTAGTTAGAAGTCTCAGGTGACCATCATGGATAAGAGTTTTACCTTTATAAAGGACGATAATTCTGGTGCCAGGTTCAAGCCACAACTTATCGAAGAGCTCAGCATCATCCCTCGCATCGGCATCGCGGTTGAGTACCGCTTGGGCCATTGGCAGAACTAAAGGGATGCTCATGATTCTTTCTTTATGTCTTTATCTATTGCGTGGCGATAACAGGGGTTATCGAAGTTTTTGTCTAACCTAAAAACTATGGGTAAACCTTCCTTGATTTTAGCGGCGTTAGCAGCCGATGCTCTGCCTGGCCTACATTTCGTTCAGGTTCAGAACCTGACTAGAGATGATGCGGCGGTAGCTGTTGAACTACTGACCACCGACGAGGGTCGCCTCATCCTTTTGAAGTCTCCACTGGACTCACTGGCTAATACAGACCTAGGCACCGAGGTGAGAGCACTTCAGGTCCTAAAGAATGTCTCACTTCCTTTCGGCATCTCCTCTTACCTTGGCAAGACTTCTGCCAAGGCCATCAGAAATGCCCTTGCTTTTGAATATGTGCCGGGCACCCCAGCTGACATAACCCGCTTGAGATTAGATGACCCCCTAGTTAGTTCAATTGGGCAGGCAATCTCAGCTATCCATGCAATCCCATCCACAGTCGTATCTGATGCAGGCCTTCCTGAATACCAGCCTGCTGAAAGAGTGAGAACTCTGGTTGCAGAATTCGATCGAGCAATGGACACAGGTAAGGTCCACCCTGATCTTCTTGAGCGCTGGCAGACAGCCCTGTTCGATGTGAACCTATTCAAATACCGTCCAACAGTGATTCACGGTTATCTTAGAAGTGACTTCCTCCTAACAGAAGGTGACCTAGTTGTCGGAGTGACCGAGTGGGGTCAGCTATCTGTAGATGACCCAGCCCTAGACCTAGCCTTCTTCTATAACGAAGCTTCAGCTGAGACTGCAGAGGCTCTGATCCTTGCTTACGAAGGTTCAACTAGAGCAGACAGCAACATCAGACAAAGAGCTCAACTTCACTACGAGCTAACCCACGCCACTTTCCTTCTAGAAGCATTGGCCCGTGAGGACGAGGTAGAAATCGAAGAAGCTATTTCTGCTATCACTTGGCTTCACGAGAGGTTAGTAGCAGGAGAACTTCCTTCTCTCAAGCCAACTGAGTTTGCTTCATCTGCTCAAGAGGTCATTGTCCCGATCTCTCAGGCAGCCTCTTTCACAGCCCCGGTAACTATAGTCACCGAGTCAATCGAAGTAGTTGACCTAGCTCAGGCTGCTCCTCAGGCAGCAACTTCAGAAGCAGAGCCTAAAAAGGACGAAGACGAAGTTTTCTAGAAGATTCTTTATCTTTCCCTAGGTGAAGGTAATCTAGGGAGTAAGAAAAGAAAGAAGTGTCATGGAAATCAGAATCGGTCTACAAAATACCGCTCGAGAACTGTCCTTTGAATCAAAGCAGAGTGCCAGTGATATCGAGAAGAGCATTGATAGTGCCCTAAGTTCTGGTGCAAAACAACTGAAACTAACCGATGACAAAGGTCGAGTTTTCATTGTTCCTGTAGACGCTTTGGCTTACGTAGAGATCGGCGCTGAAGAAGCCCGAAGAGTTGGATTTATTGCCTAATGGAAATTGCATTCATTCTTGTTTATGGTTCACTTCTTGGTCTAATGGCCCCATACATCATCTCCGGTAGCGAGAACTATGGTGTTTTGCTTCCGCCAGCACTAGCTCTTGTCTACGGCTACTTTGTATGGACCGTATTCACCTGGGTTGGGTTGAGCTATAACGAATTCTGGATTTGGGCTATCACAATGCTTGGTATGCCAGTTGCAATGATTGTTGGAACTCGAATTATTCGTAAGCGCAGATTAGCTAAAGAAACTACAACCGTTTAGTTTTTAGGCTGCTAAGCCAATAGTTTCCATGCGAAGCCCGTGTGCTCCAGTTAGTTCTGAAATCAACGGCTCGAGTTTTGAATAAGCATCTAGGTTGACCTGATTCTCTTCTTCAACAGTCAACTGCTTGGTTTTTGGAATGTGAGCTAGTTTGCGGTTATCAAAAGCTGCTCGTAGTTCTAGAAGAACATCTCCCATTAGTCTTCTTCCCCATAGAGCAAGACGGTGACCTAGAACTGGATCAGCTTCAATAGATTCAATCAAAACTCGCTTAGCAAACTTTTCAAAAGTCTTATCTCTGAGAGCCTTCTCAACTTCTGCTTGAAGATCACCATCTAAACCAGATGCAAGTCTTGAATAGAAGTCGTCCAGTAAGCCAGAAGTCAAATAAACCTTGATTACCACTTCATACCAGTCAAGTCCGCTGGTGTTTGAGTGAAACACTGCAATGCGTTCTTTGAACGGATTCATCTCAGCAGCAGGATCTGCTCCAAGCTCAACCAGTTTCTTTGAAAGCTGACGATACTTATCGAAACTCTTGGCAGTTGCCTCACTGAGTTCTGCTTTGTATTGAGTGTTTGGTGAATACTTCAGTGCTGCTGTGAGGATCTCAAAGTTAGCTAACTGAAGATATGCCAACTGACCTAGGAAAGCTTTAGGTTCAGGTGTGTAGGGCTTGAGGTTTATAGCCTTGGTATTCCTAGCGACCTTCTCCTCGGTGCGAGGAGCGACAGTCAGTTGCTTTGCAACTTTACGCAGACGCTTAAACCAATCGAACACCGAACCATCTTAACCTGCCAAATACATGGTTAGACTTGCCTAGATAAGACAGGCGGCCAAAACTATTGGATTTTAGCGAATTAGGCATCGATTCAGACATCGTTGCTGCCCTTGCCTCAAAAGGCATAACCCAGCCATTCCCTATTCAGGAGCAGGCTATTCCCCTTGCTCTGACTGGTCAGGACCTAATTGGTCAGGCTAAGACAGGCACTGGAAAGACTCTTGGCTTTGGTCTGCCAATCATTCAAAGACTTGGTACTGACCCAGCTCATGGAGCTAAAGCACTAGTTGTGGTGCCAACGCGTGAATTGGCAATCCAGGTAGCAGAAGACCTAACTTTGGCTTCATCAAACCGAAACCTTCAAGTTGTTGCCATCTACGGTGGTAAGTCATATGAGGGTCAGGTAGCTCAGATTGATGCTGGAGCTCAGTTGATTGTTGGTACCCCTGGTCGTTTGATTGACCTAAGTAACCAGAGAAAACTAGATCTTTCAAAGATCGAGTGCATGGTTCTAGATGAAGCAGACGAAATGCTTGACCTAGGTTTCCTTCCTGATGTTGAGAAGCTATTCGCTTTCACTCCAGCAGGACGTCAAACAATGTTGTTCTCAGCAACAATGCCTGGTCAGATTGTTTCTCTTGCTCGTAAGTATCAGAACAAGCCTGTTCACATTAGAGTGAACGACCCAGACGAAGGCCACACCAAGGCAGACATCAAACAATTCTTCTACCGTGCTCACGCAATGGACAAAGATGAAGTGGTTGCAAGAATTCTTCAGGCTGAAGGTCGCGGTAAGACCGTAATCTTCACAAAGACTAAGAGACAAGCTGCCAAGGTATCTGATGAATTATCAGATCGTGGCTTTAGTGCAACAGCACTGCACGGTGACATGTCTCAAGAGGCTAGAGAAAAGTCCATGGATGCTTTCAGGAGTGGCAAGCGAGACATTCTTGTTGCAACTGAAGTAGCAGCAAGAGGTATTGACGTTGATGATGTGACCCACGTAATCAACTACACAGTTCCAGAGGATGAGAAGGCTTACCTTCACAGAACTGGTAGAACAGGTCGTGCCGGTCGAACTGGTATCGCAGTTACTTTTGTTGACTGGGAAGACCTAACTCGTTGGTCCCATATCGATAAGGCCTTGGAACTAAACACTCCTGACCCTATTGAGACTTACTCATCATCGCCTCACCTTTTCACTGATCTAGATATTCCAGCAGGAACTAAGGGACGCATCGCAGCATCTAAGCGTCCATCTGATTGGAAGCCAGGAGATCACGAAAAGCCAAAGGGACAAAGAGGTGGCAACTCAGGTAAACCTCAGAGAAAACCTCAGGGTGGATCTAATAAACCTCAGAGCTCAAACCCTCAGACACCAAGAACTCCAAGCGATCGTCCTAAGAGAAACAGAACTCGCACAAGAAACAGCGGCGAATAGTTCTTAGAACTTGTGATTCAAGGTTGCTTTAGTTCCAGTTCCTAACTCAAGTATTCTCTTGAGCATCTCAACTGATGTGGTGTGAAGACCTAAAGGATTATGGGCCTTCACAGATAGGCCATGGTAATCACTTGATCCTGTAGTTATGAGGCCCTTCTCTTGAGCAAATGCTTCAAGTACTTCTCGAGTTGGCTGACTAACTTCTTTGTGTTGTGTTTCTAATCCCAAAAGCCCAGCTTCTACCATCTTCTCGAAGTGTGGTCTTGGGAAGAAGTTAGGTTGCGTATCCTCAGAACTAGTTCTAGCTAATGGGTGAGCAATTACTGGAACTCCCCCAGCTCTTCGAACAATCTTTATAACCTCTAATACGTCAGGTGCTTCATTTCGCACATAGTAGGGACTGTGTTTTCCAATCGGTGAATCTTCAGCCCCAAACACATCACCAACAGTGTCAAACTCTCCTAGATGAACTAGAGCGGTAGCAATGTCAGGTCTACCAAGAGTAGAGCCATCTTGTGCAAGTTCAAGCACTAATTTGTAGGTAAGGTTCGGATACTTTTCCCTAAGGTTCTCGACAAATTTTGCTGTTCTAACAACACGATTGCTTTGATTCAGTTTCAAAACTTCCATCAAGTCTGGATCTTCTGGATTAGGAAGGTATGCCAGTAGGTGGACACCGAATGGCTCAATGCTGCCCTTACTGTCGGGAACTCTGCCCTCAGTAGTTATCTCAATTCCAGGAATGAATGAAAGACCGAGCTGATCTGCTAGATCCGATGCTGTGCTCCAACCATCAGTTCTGTCGTGGTCTGTCAGAGCGAAGACATCTACTCCTGAAGCCTTAATCTTTGGGATTAGCTCTTCTACTGTGTCAGCACCATCAGAGTTCTTGGAGTGAATATGGAGATCTATCTTCATAACGATTCCTTTTCTACTCTTTCAAGATACAGGCAACCACCGATACCAAGGCTTGAATACTGGCAGAATACTTTTTATGAGCAAAGATGCAACCAAGAAACTAGATGCCCGAGGAAAAGCACGTTCACACGGACCGACTGGCAACAAATTCGTCAAATACATCGGCAGCAACTGGGCACCAGATAAGTCCAAGCTTCCTGCCCAAGACAAAGTTGCTCCATTTGCTAAAAAGCGTAGGGATGCAGTTGCTAAGGCATTCCCTGGCAAAGTTCTTGTAATTCCAGCAGGTGGTGAGATAACTAGATCAAACGACACTAGCTACAGATTCAGAGCTCACTCTGCTTTTGCTCATCTGACTGGTTGGGGTTCTGCAACAGTTCCAGATTCAGTACTTGTAATTGATGCAAGAGGTAAGACCGCAAAGTCTGTTCTCTACTTCAGAGAAACAGCAGGTAAGAATACCGACGAGTTTTTTACTAACTCAGCCATTGGTGAATTCTGGGTTGGTTCACGTCCAGGGCTAAAGCATGTTTCTGCTCTGCTAGGACTTCCAACAAAGTCTCTAGCTAAATTTGAAGTAGACCTAAAAGCAATCAACTCAAAGCAAGTTCTATCCATGGAAAAGAGCACCGCTCTTGTTGAATTTGTCAGCGAACTTCGTCTTATCAAAGACTCCTATGAAATCAAGGAGATGCAAAAATCTGTCGATGCCTCTGTTCTTGGTTTCGAAGCTGTTGTGAAGAGCCTTAAGGCTGCGACTAAGCATCCTCGTGGAGAGCGAATCGTTGAAGGTGCTTTCTTTGCTCAAGCCAGAGCAGAAGGTAATGATCTTGGTTATGAAACCATTGCAGCTGCTGGAAACCACGCCTGCACCTTGCACTGGATTATAAATAACGGCCCGGTGAAGCCAGGTGAACTTCTACTTCTAGATGCAGGTGTTGAGGTAGACAGTCTTTACACAGCAGACATCACAAGAACACTTCCAATCAATGGAAAGTTCAGCAAGATCCAGAAAGAGATTTATCAAGCAGTACTTGATGCAGCCGATGCAGTCTTCGCGATGGCTAAGCCAGGGGTAACTTACGGTGAAATGCACAAGACCGCAATGAGAGTTATTGCCCAGAAGACATCAGAGTGGGGTTTTTACAAAGGTGGATTCGAAGAATCCCTAAAGCCTGAGAACCAGTGGCACCGTCGTTATATGATTCACGGAACAGGCCATCACCTAGGTCTTGATGTTCACGATTGTGCTCAAGCAAGACGAGAGATGTATCACGATAAAGCTCTAGAAGAAGGAATGATCTTCACAATCGAACCTGGTCTCTATTTCCATAAAGATGACCTGACTGTGCCTAAAGAGTTCAGAGGCATTGGAGTTCGCATTGAAGATGATGTTTTGGTTACCAAAACAGGAGTCAAGAACCTAAGCGCTGCTCTACCTAGAGAGATAAAGGATATTGAGGCTTGGATGAAGAAGCTTCAGAGCTAGCCCTTTAGCTCTTCTGCCTTTTGATATGCCGAATTAGCTTGGCTCACTAAATCGCTTGGTACCTGAACCTCGTATTTACTTGCCACGAATTGTGAAGTACTAGCGAAGCCTCTTTTTGTCTTAGACAAACTAAAGCGAATTACTTGGAAAAGCATGCCAAGCCCGGCTCCTACCAATACCGCTGAACCTAAGCTGAATAGAGGTTCTGGATTCTCTGTTGCTGGGTTGGTTCCAAACCCAAAGACGATGTAGAACAAAAGCCCCAGCCATAAACCGGTTGCAGCTCCGCTTATGGCAATCTTTCCGTAGCTAATACGAGCTCTAACTCTCTCAACAGATCTGAGATTAGTTCCAACTATGGCAATTGAATTTGGTGGAAATTCACCCAAGATGATGCGCTCAACGTAGGCAACAGCCTCTTGATAGTTGTTGAAATCGGCTACTACTGAGCCGCTTGGTATTGATGTTGCTAATCCCCGAAGGTTTCTGTTGGCCATATATCCAGTCTGCCAGATTTCTAGCTCTTGCTCTAAGGTTATAAGGTGAGTGCCCAGAGAGTTTTTATCGCCCGTTTAGTGGGTTGTGGCGTCTTTGACCCTGCCGGAGATCGAGTAGGAAAAGTCATCGACGTTCTCGTGGCATACCGAAATTCAGGTGCTCCTAGGGCCACCGGAATGATGATTGAGATTACTGGAAGACGCAGAGTCTTCGTTCCTATTGCAAGAATCACCTCAATTGCTCCTGGTCAGGTTATTACCAACGGACTAGTTGACCTCAGAAGATTCACCCAAAGAGGCCAAGAAGTAAGAGTTATTGCCGAGATGCTTGGTAGAAAGGTCACTCTTTCTGATGGCTCAGGTCAGGGAACTATTGAAGATTTAGCCATTGAGCAGAATGAAAGAAAAGACTGGATAGTCAGCGATCTTTTCATCCGCAGACCCAAGACTTCAAACACTCCATTTGGTCGAGGTGCAACTATGTTTGCCAATTGGAACCAGGTTACCGAAGACGGTAAGAGTGATGAGAGCCAGAGCGCTGAACAACTTATTGCTACCTATTCAGATATGAACCCTGCTGACCTTGCATCTGCCCTACTAGATCTTCCTGAAGAGCGAATGATTGAAGTAGCGGAAGAACTTGATGACGAGCGTCTAGCTGATGTTCTGGAAGAGCTACCTGAAGAAGAGCAGATTGAAATTGTTCAGGACCTTGATGACGAACGTGCTGCTGAAGTTCTAGATCTTATGGAACCGGATGATGCTGCTGACCTTATGCAGAACCTGCCTGGAGATCGAGCAGAAGCGATTCTTGAACTGATGGATGAAGAAGAAGCAGACGACATTCGTAGGCTGATGTCCTTCGGTGAATTTACTGCTGGTGGTCTTATGACTACAGAGCCAGTGATCTGTTCATCCGAATCAACTGTTGCCGAAGCTATGGCTTTGATTAGAAAGAAAAATGTTGCACCAGCTCTAGCTGCATCTGTCTTCGTGACATTGCCTCCTTTCGAAACAGTGACCGGTAGATACCTAGGAATGGTTCACTTCCAGAGACTTCTTCGTTATCCACCACACGTTCGTCTCGCCACTATTTTGGATACAGATGTTGAACCAGTAATTGCTGACACCCATATTTCTAAGATTCACAGAACCATGGCTAACTACAACCTTGTTTCTATTCCAGTTGTTGATGGCGAGAGTCGCCTTATAGGTGTTGTAACAGTAGATGACGTTTTGGATCACCTACTACCTGATGACTGGAGAAGCGAAGATGGAGGTGACCTAAATGGCTAAATCACGTAACATTCTTGACACTCCGCTTTCAGCAAAGCGTAAGCCGTTAGTTCCACGCATCAACCGCGAACAGTTCGGTCGTGCGTCAGAGACTTTTGCTCGTGCCCTAGGCACAGGCGGTTTCCTAATTGGTCTAACCATTTTCTGTATTGTTTGGATTCTTTGGAACACTGCTGCTCCTATCGAGCTAGCCTTTGACCCTAGAGTCACTAACTTCACCTTGCTAACTTTGCTTCTATCTCTGCAGGCATCTTATGCAGCTCCGCTTATCCTTTTGGCTCAGAACCGTCAGGATGACAGAGACCGCGTTAAAACTGAGCAGGATCGTCAGCTAGCTGAGCGCAACCTTGCTGACACTGAATACCTTGCTCGTGAGGTAGTGGCTTTGAGACTAGCTATGAGTGAAGTCGCGACAAAAGAATTCGTTAGAGATGAACTACGCGATGCTCTAGAAGAGATTCTTGAAGAGCTAAAGAAAAACTCGAACGACTCTAAGTAATGACTGAACTTGTAACTAGGGTCAATACTGCCCTTGATGGCGTAATTGACCCAGAACTAGGAAAACCCATTACCCAATTGGATATGGTTGGTGAGATTCAGGGCGATCTCGAAACCTTCAGTGTTGAAATCAAACTAACTGTCAGTCATTGCCCTCAGGCAACTCAGATTGAAGAGCAAGTTGGTCAGGCTTTAGCTACCGAATTCCCTGACTCTCAGGTTGCAGTCAAGATGAGTGTGATGAGCAAAGAAGAACTTGATGCTCTCAAGGTAAAGCTACGTGGCGGACGTGCAGCTAAGTCAAACCCTTTTGATGCTGGCACCACTACCAAGGTTTTCCTAATTGGTTCAGGTAAGGGCGGAGTTGGCAAGAGCTCCTTGACTGTGAACCTAGCGGTTGAACTTGCTAAGCAAGGTTTTGATGTTGGAGTTCTAGATGCAGACATCTTTGGCTTTAGCATTCCAGCTCAGCTTGGAACTACTGATCGCCCTACGCGATTAGATGACATGATTCTCCCTCCGATTGCATATGGGGTGAAGGTCATCTCAATTGGGATGTTCTTACCAAGTAACGAACCTGTGGCTTGGCGTGGACCTATGCTTCACAAAGCAGTCGAGCAGTTCCTCACTGAAGTTCACTGGGGATCTCTTGACTACCTATTGATTGATATGCCACCTGGAACAGGTGATGTTGCTATTTCAGTTGGCCAACTGCTTCCAAATGCGAAGAGCATCGTTGTTACTACCCCTCAAGAAGCAGCTTCTTATGTTGCTCAAAGAAGTGGTTCAGCAAGTCACAAAATAGGACAAGAAATCTTTGGTGTTATTGAAAATATGAGTGGACTGAAGATGCCTGATGGTTCAACCCTCGAGCTATTTGGCTCCGGTGGTGGACAAGCAGCTGCGGATGCTCTAACTGAATTCTCGGGAACCCCGGTCAAACTAATTGGTCAGATCCCTCTAAGTGTTGAGCTAAGAACAGGATCTGACTCGGGTAATCCTGTGGTTCATTCCAACCCTGAAGACCCTGCTTCAGTTGAGATTGATTGAGATAGCTAAGGTAGCCCAGCTCTTGATTGAGTCCAAGCTACCTGTGAGCCGTACCTTGAAAGTCGACATCGCCTAAACTTCTGGGTATGACCGAAACATACATCGAAGAGCTCATCTCCCACCTTGGTGCAACTGCAACAACTGTTGAGATCATCAACCCAAACACTGGCAAGGTCATCTACGACCTCCCCCAACACAATGCTGAGCAGGTAGCAACAGCAGTAAAGGCAGCCAGACATGCTCAGAAGGCTTGGGGTAAAACAGACCCTAGAGAAAGAGCAAAGTTTCTCTACAGACTTCACGATCTGATTCTTAGTGACCAGGAAGAACTCCTTGACATTGTTCAACTAGAAACTGGCAAGGTAAGAGCACACGCTTTTGAAGAAATCGCTGGTGGTCTTGGAGCTGCTAGATACTACGCCAAGGTCGGTCCTAAGGCTTTGAAGTCCAGAAGCACTCACGCAGGTGTTCCATTCATTACCAAGACTTGGGTAAACCATATTCCGGTTGGTGTTGTTGGTGTCATCACTCCATGGAACTATCCACTAGCTCTATGCATGTTGGATGTTCTACCAGCGTTGATGGCAGGTAATGCTGTTGTTCAAAAGTCTGATAACCAAACCACTCTCACCGCTCTAAAGGCAAGACAGATGGCTATCAAAGCAGGACTCAACCCAGCTCTATGGACAGTGGTAGCAGGTGATGGAGCAACAGTAGGAAATGCTCTAACCGATAACGCAGATTACATCGCCTTCACTGGAAGTGCTGCAACTGGAAGATTGGTAGGAGCGAGAGCTGCCGCAAGATTAATCCCATTCAGTTTGGAACTCGGTGGAAAGAATCCTCTTATCGTGCTTCCATCAGCTGATCTAAATGAAGCAGCCGAAGCTCTTATCGGTGGAGCGTTTGGAAGCGCTGGTCAGCTCTGTGTTTCTATCGAGAGAGCATACGTTCCAAACGACCTGAAGACTCAGTTCCAAGATATCTTGGCTAAGAAAGTCAATGAACTAAAGCTTGGAAGCAGTAGAGATTTCAGCATGGATATCGGAACTCTTACTGGACCAAACCAACTTGCTAGGGTGTCTGGCTTTGTTGATGATGCGGTTAGCAAAGGTGCAAAGGTTCTAGCTGGAGCGAAGAAACTACCTGAACTGGGTCCTTTCTACTACTCCCCAACAATCGTGACCGATGTTGATCCATCAATGAACATGTTTGCTAATGAAGTCTTTGGCCCAGTAGTTGCTGTTTATGGCTACGACACCATTGATGAAGCAGTTGAACTTGCTAACAACACAACAGAGGGTCTAAACGCATCTGTGATTGGTAACCCTCGTGAAGCTAAAAGGGTTGCCGAGCGAATCATGGCTGGAACTGTGAACATTAATGAGGGCTTTAGGGCTACTTTTGCAAGCCTTGATACTCCAATGGGCGGTATGAAGAACTCAGGTCACGGCAGAAGAAACGGAGTGGACGGAATTTTGAAATACACAGAAGCCCAGGCCATTGGCCTTCACCGAGGACTTCTTAGCTTCCCAAGCAGAGGCCACCAATACAACAAGATGGCTCCGCTACTAAACGTACTTTCAAAGATTATGAGAAGACTCTAGGTCGCTTCGTTATCAAACGGTGGAGCATCACCTAGGTCTAGTCGTTTCTGACTCTTAGTTTTGACACGGTTCAAATCTGCATGCTTCACAGCAGGGGCGTCATCGAGAAGGGCTTCTCTAATGATTCTTCTAGGGTCATACTGTCTTGGATCTAGTTTCTTCCAGTCAAGATCTTCAAAACCTTCGCCTAGTTCATCTTTCATTTGAGCCTGGGCTGAGTTCGCCATGGTTCTCATCTTCTTAATGAATTGAGCAAATGTTTTGGCATAGCCAGGCAAGCGCTCTGGCCCCAAAATGAATAGGGCTAGCACCAGCAAGATCATTATCTTTTCGCTACTTAGTCCAAACACCCTTTTAGGTTACCTGCTCGCCTACCA
>JBEDLY010000015.1:0-13919 GCA_041171365.1 Actinomycetota bacterium
GTTTCTGAGGCTCAACCTTGGGTTTCCAGCCATTATGTCCAGGCGACCCGTCTGTCCCTTTGCCCAAGATGAGGCTACAATTGCTTTCAACACAGAGTTGTGTCGGGGTTTCTTGAGTACTTCAGCTGCTGAATATTCAAATTCCCCAACCGCACCTAAACAGTTGCTAGCGTTACATTGTGGATCTAAATCAATCACCAATGTTCTAAGGCCTTTAGTCATGGCGGCAGAGGCAAGACCCAAAGTTATAGTGGTCTTACCAACTCCGCCCTTAAGGGCACTAACGCTTAAAACATGCACCCGTCTAGGCTACCTTTTGATTTAGGTGCAAGCCACTATTTAGTCCGTTTGCCTTTAGTTAGGAACTCGTGTTCAAGAAGATTCTGGTCGCCAACCGAGGCGAGATAGCCATCAGAGCGTTTCGCGCTGCCTATGAGCTCGGAGCTAAGACTGTAGCCGTCTTTGCCTACGAAGACAGAAACTCTTCCCACCGTCTAAAAGCTGATGAGGCATATCAGATTGGTGAACTTGGACATCCTGTTAGGGCTTACCTAGATGTTGACGAGATCATCAGAGTTGCTAAAGAGTGTGGGGCAGATGCGATCTACCCAGGTTACGGATTTCTTTCAGAGAACCCTCAACTAGCAGAAGCAGCTGCTGCAAACGGCATTGTATTTATCGGACCAGGTTCTTACGTTCTAGAACTTGCAGGTAACAAGGTAAATGCTAAAGAAGCAGCTATTGCTGCAAACGTTCCTGTTCTAAAGTCATCAATTCAGTCAGCTGATGTTGATGAACTAGTTAAGGAATCTCAAGGTTTTGGTTTCCCACTGTTTGTCAAGGCAGTCGCCGGTGGTGGTGGCCGCGGTATGCGTCGTGTTGCTGAAGAATCTGAACTCAGAGGAGCACTTGGCGAAGCCATGCGTGAAGCTGAAAGTGCTTTTGGTGATGCAAGAGTATTCCTAGAGCAAGCAGTTCTTCGTCCTAGACATATTGAAGTTCAGATTCTTGCAGACGCTCATGGAAATGTGGTTCACCTATTTGAACGTGATTGTTCAGTGCAGAGAAGAAATCAAAAGGTTGTTGAGATTGCTCCTGCACCAAATCTTGATGAAGAACTTAGACAAGCTCTTTACCGAGATGCGATTGCCTTTGCTAAACAAATTGGTTATCTAAACGCAGGAACTGTTGAGTTCCTAATCGATACCGTTGGACCAAATGCAGGTAAGCACGTATTCATCGAAATGAATCCTCGTATTCAGGTTGAGCACACTGTAACTGAAGAGATTACCGAAATCGATCTAGTTCAGTCTCAGATGAGAATTGCAGCAGGAGAGTCTCTTGTTGACCTAGGTCTTACTCAAGACAAGATTGAGATGCATGGTTTTGCTATTCAATGCAGAATCACAACAGAAGATCCATCTGCTGGATTTAGACCTGACACAGGAAAGATCACAACTTACAGATCTCCTGGTGGAGCGGGTATCCGTCTTGATGGTGGAACTGCTGCTACCGGTAGCGAAGTCAGCCCATACTTTGACTCACTTTTGGTCAAGCTCATTACTAGAGGTAGGGACCTGCCTGCTGCAGTTAGCAGAGCTTCTAGAGCGCTAGCTGAATTTAGAATTCGTGGAGTCTCCACCAACATCGCATTCCTCCAAGGAGTACTTTCTGACCCTAGCTTCAAAGCCGGAGAACTTAGCACCGCATTTATTGAAGAAAGACCTGAACTTCTAAATTCATATCCTTCCCAAGACCGCGGAACCAAGATCCTGAACTGGTTGGCGGAAGTTACTGTGAACCAGCCTTATGGCACTAGAGGAAGCCTGATTTCACCTTCTAGTAAGTTGCCAAAACTAGATCTAAACAAGGAAGCACCAGCTGGTTCAAGACAGCAACTTCTAGAACTTGGTCCTACTGCCTTTGCAAAAGCTTTGAGAGCACAGGCTCCCGTTGCAATCACCGACACAACTTTTAGAGACGCTCATCAGTCACTTCTAGCTACAAGAGTTAGAAGTCGTGACCTACTGCAGGTAGCTCCGTACGAAGCAAGAATTCTAAGCAAGTTGTTCTCGGTTGAAGCTTGGGGTGGAGCAACCTACGATGTCGCTCTTCGTTTCTTGGGTGAAGACCCTTGGGCAAGACTTGCATCTTTGCGAGCAGCCATGCCAAACATCTGTATCCAGATGTTGCTAAGAGGTAGAAACACTGTTGGCTACACACCGTACCCAGTTGAAGTTACAGATGCATTCGTCAAAGAAGCAACCGATGCTGGTGTTGACATCTTCAGAATCTTTGATGCCTTGAACGACGTGGATCAGATGATTCCTGCAATCGATGCTGTTCTAAAGACCAAGACTGCAATTGCCGAAGTAGGAATTTGTTACACAGGAGATCTACTAGACCCTAAAGAAGACCTATACACACTCGATTACTACTTGAAACTTGCCAAGCAAATTGTTGACGCTGGTGCGCACATCATCGCGATTAAAGACATGGCAGGACTTCTAAGACCACAGGCAGCAGCCAAGTTGGTAACCGCACTTAGAGCTGAGTTTGATCTTCCAGTTCACCTACACACTCATGACACAGCAGGTGGTCAACTAGCAACACTGATGGCTGCTATTGATGCTGGTGTTGACGCAGTTGATGTTGCATCTGCTCCAATGGCAGGAACAACCAGTCAACCTTCTGCATCAGCCCTTGTTGCAGCGTTAGCTAACACCGATAGAGATTCAGGTATCTCTCTTGATGAGATCACTGCCTTGGAACCTTATTGGGAAGCGGTTAGAAACGTTTACGCTCCATTTGAGTCTGGACTTGCTGGACCTACCGGTCGCGTCTACAGACATGAAATTCCAGGTGGTCAGCTAAGCAACCTCAGACAGCAGGCGATTGCTCTAGGACTTGGCAACCAATTCGAAAGAGTTGAAGACATGTATGCCGCGGCCAACCAGATTTTGGGAAGACCGCCGAAGGTAACTCCGTCATCAAAGGTTGTTGGTGATCTTGCTCTTCACCTAGTTGCTGTAAATGCTGATCCAGCAGACTTTGCTGAAAACCCTCAAAACTATGACATCCCAGATTCAGTTATTGGTTTCATGGCAGGGGAGCTAGGGGATCTTCCTGGCGGTTGGCCAGAGCCATTTAGAACTAAGGTTCTTCAGGGTAAGAACATCAAGTTTGGTATCACCGAAGTTTCTAAAGAAGACCTAGAGAAGCTCAACTCAGAGGATGCTCAGGTTAGAAGAGGAACTCTGAATCGTCTACTCTTCCCAGGTCCAACGAAGGACTTCGAGAAGGCTAGAGCAAGCTATGGCAACCTGGATGCTGTTGACACCCTGGACTACCTATACGGACTAGAGCAGGGCCACGAGCACGTTGTTGAGATTGCTAAGGGTGTAAGAATCTTTGTTGGTCTAGAGGCAATTGGTAGCCCTGACACTAAGGGCTTCAGAACTGTCATGGCGACCCTAAACGGTCAATTGAGACCCATAAACATCAGGGACAAGAAGATAGCCTCAGATGTTGCTGTGGCAGAGAAAGCTAACCTAGCTAATCCAGCTGAAGTTTCAGCACCTTTTGCTGGGGTAGTGACCCTTCAGGTGGTTGAAGGCACAACTGTTGCCCTAGGCCAGCCTGTTGCCACTATCGAGGCCATGAAGATGGAAGCCACAATTACCTCCAATATTGCAGGTGTTGTAAGGCGTCTAGCCATAGGAAAGACCCAGTCTGTTGAGTCTGGGGACCTAATTCTCGTCGTCGAACCTCAGTAGCGAATAGACTTATCCTTTAGAACAAGGTTCGGCTCAACGATTGTTAGAGCCAAAAGACACTCAAAGGATTAGGTTTGGCTGAAAAATCAGAACGCGGTCTCCGTCGCCGTGCACAGCAGGAAGAAACTGCCACTTCAGAGCTATCAACAACCTCATTGGATGCGGGTTCTATTGACCTAACCCCGTCAACTTCTTCAATCAAGGTAGTCACCGAAGCGACAGCTATCGTTCCAGAAAGCGAAATCTTGAGCTCAGAAAGCTCTGCCAATGGGCAAGCTGGATACTCTCGCAGAGACAGTCTTCGTGGCGATGCATTTGATCAGCCAGAACCAGCAGCCATGCTTACCGCAGATCGTCTAATCGATTTGACTGCTAAGAACAGACCAGCTCCTGAGTCTGGTTTCCGTCGCTTCCTCTATTTCATCTCTCTAAAGACAATCAACCTTGGAGATAACCTTCGCATTCGTGAACGTAAGGCGACCGATGCCAGAATCTCAGCTCAGCTAGATGGTGGGGCAAGATTCGTTCCAGTACTAACTCGTAAGGGTGGTGTTGGGAAAACAACAGTCACCACTTTGTTGGGTATGGCAATGGCTTTAGTTCGTGAAGACAGAGTTATCGCAATCGATGCAAACCCGGACCGTGGAACCTTAGCTGAGCGTGTGAGCAAGTCAACTCGCTTCACTGTTAGAGATGTTGTGAACCGTGCAGCTGCGGTTGATGGCTTCACCGACTTCTCAACCATGGTTTCAAGAGATGCAACTAGATTGCACGTACTTGCTTCTGACAGCGATCCAATGCTTTCTGAAGCATTCGATGAAGGTGACTACAACGTTGTTGCTGACATGGCGGCTCGTTACTACACAGTTGTTCTAACTGACTGTGGAACTGGAATTGTGCACTCAGTTATGAGACCAACTTTGCAAAGAGCTAATGGTCTAGTAATTGTTTCTGGTGGTTCGGTTGACGAGGCAAGACTGGCTTCTGAGACTCTAACCTGGCTGGAAGCTAATGGTTATGGAGATCTAGTCCGAGGTTCAGTAGTAGCTTTGAACACTGCCACTCAGGGAACTAACCTTGTAAAGCTTGATGAGATTGAAGCTCACTTCAAATCTAGAGTGCGTGCAGTTGTAAAGATTCCTTATGACCCAGCTCTTGCAGCAGGATCCGTTATCAAGTTCGATCAACTACACAAGAACACTAGAGAAGCAGCTCGCGAACTAGCAGCCCTTGTTGTTGAGGGACTTGTAAAGTCCAAGTAACTAATGCCAGTTAGAGAAATTCGCCTGTACGGTGACCCAGTACTGAATTCAAAGTGCGATGTAGTCAAAGACTTTGGCGATAAGACAAAAGCGTTAGTTGAAGATCTGATTGACACCACTAAAGAGCCTGGCAGAGCTGGAGTTGCTGCTCCACAAATAGGTGTTTCTCTTCGAGCATTCAGCTACAACGTTGGCGGAACTGTAGGTTATCTACTCAATCCTGAAGAACTAATCCTTGAAGGTGAACCAACACTAGTTGAAGAGGGCTGTTTATCAGTTCCCGGACTTTGGCATAAAACACTTCGACACCCAAAGGCTTCGCTATCGGGATTCCAACTAGATGGAACTCGTGTCACAGTGAGCGGGGAAGGGCTAATGGCCCAGGCATTGCAACACGAGTATGACCATCTGGATGGAAAGCTCTATCTAGACAGATTGTCAATCGAGGAACGCAAGGAAGCTATGAAGCTACTGCGTCAAACCGATTGGTTCCTTCGCTAGATCTTGTAATCGCCGATGTTGTGGCAGGTTGACTTAGCGCTTGCTGCATAGATGTCATCAACAAGGTGTGAGAAGTCTTCCATAACAACTGATCTCTTGATCTTCAAAGATGGAGTCAAGTGACCGGTCTTTTCGGTTAGATCCTTAGGTAGTAGAGCAAACTTGCGAATTGACTCAGCGGTTGAAACCTTTGAGTTCACAGCTTCAATTGCCTTTGAGATCTCTGCAATAACAAGTGGGTTGTTAGTTGCATCTTCAATGCTCATCTTTTCCTTGATGCCATTGTTTTCTAGCCAGATAGGCAGCATCTCTTCATCGATTGAGATAAGTGCTGACACGAATGGCTTTGCATCTCCAACAACAACAGCTTGGCTGATTAGTGGGTTTGCACGAAGTGGATCTTCAAGTTGAGCAGGAGCAACGTTCTTTCCACCGGCGGTGATAATAAGTTCCTTTTTTCTACCTGTGATAGATAGGAAACCATCTTCATCCAGTGCACCAATGTCACCAGTCTTGAACCAGTCGCCTTCAAATGTTGACTTGGTAGCCTTCGGGTTGTTCCAGTAGCCCTTGAGAACGTTGGTTCCTCTAAGCAGAATTTCACCGTCTTCAGCGATCATGATTCCACAACCAGGTAGCGGGAAACCTACCTTGCCAATCTTGACCTTGTCAGGACGACCAATAGTTACTGGGGCAGTGGTTTCGGTTAGGCCGTAACCTTCTAGAACGATTAGACCGATTGCACGGTAGAAGTGACCAAGACGAGCTCCTAGTGGGCCACCACCAGAGATGGCGTACTTAACTTTTCCACCCATGGCAGCACGAAGCTTCTTGTATACAAGTGCATCAAATAGCTTGTACTTTGCGTTGAGACCTAGGCTTGGACCCTTCTTAGTGTCCTTAGCCATAGACCATGCAATTGCGGTTTCAGCTGCAGCGTGGAAAATCTTTCCCTTGCCTGCTGCTTCTGCACGCTGTTCTGCTGAGTTATAAACCTTCTCGAATACGCGAGGAACAGCCAACAGGAATGTTGGGTGGAAGCTCTGCATTGCAGGAGCAACGGTCTTTGAATCACCTTGGTGACCAACCTTCACACCACCTGAAATACATAGAACTGAGATGAAGCGAGCAAATACGTGAGCCATTGGCAAGAACAGAAGTGTTGTCTCACCTGGACGAACAACATCTGGAAGAACTGCCTGAGCGTTTCTGCATAGGTCCACAAAGCCCTGGTGCAATAGTTCACAACCCTTTGGCTGACCTGTAGTACCTGAGGTGTAGATAATGGTTGCAAGATCTGCAAGACCTGCACTCTTTCTTGCCTTTTCTAGATCTTCATCAGAAACAGACTTACCTGACTTTACTAGCTCACTTAGGTCTTTGCTGTCTATAGTCCAAACCTTCTTTACATCCTTTAGAGATGACTTGACTGAGTTGAATAGCTGAACCATCTGGTCGTTGGCAAATATACAAGCAATCGCACCTGAGTCACCCAAAATCCACTCAATCTGAGCAGGAGCAGAGCTTTCGTAGATAGGAACTGAAACAGCACCTGCAAACCATAGAGCAAAGTCACACAGTGCCCACTCGTAACTGGTTGGGCTCATGATTCCAACTCTTTGACCAGGCTTGATGCCTGATGCGATGAATCCCTTAGCAAGAGCCTTCACTTCTTTCAGGTAGTCACTTGCTGTGACATCCTGCCAAACACCTGGTTCAACCTGCTTTGAGATCAGAGCCAAGTTTGGGTCGAGCTTAACTCGATCTAGGAATAGGTCTGTGATGTTTGTCTCAGGAGACGAAACAACTACTAGTGGGACTTCGAAGGACTTCATGTATACCTCTTACTTGATAGTGGGGGGTCAATACAACTTTTGACTAGCCTACCCTTTGGAGATAACCAAATAGATGTTAAAAAGGGGATGAAATGTAACAATATGCGGTTATAAACTGGAGTTTGACTCAGCCTGGCCCAATCCCTAAGGAAACAAATGATCACTGTTGGTATCGACGTTGGTGGAACCAAGATAGCTGGCGCTCTTGTCAGCGAAACTGGTGAAATCCTCAAAAGTCTGAAGGTACCAAGTCCTGCCCACAGCACGGATGATCTAATTACTGCAGTTGTTGATATGGTCAAGGAACTTAGTGCAGGTCAGGAGATTGCTGCCGTTGGTGTTGCAATTGCCGGTTTTATCGATGCAGACCAATCTGAAGTAATTTACTCTCCGAACCTAAGCCTTAGAAACGAACCACTCAAATCAAAGCTTGAGGCAAGACTCGGCGTTGACGTTTTTGTTGAGAATGATGCCAATGCAGCTGGCTGGGCTGAATACCGGTTTGGTGCTGGCCAAGGAAGTGATCACATGATGATGATCACTATTGGAACCGGAGTTGGCGGAGCAATCGTTGCCAAGGGTGAGCTTTTCCGAGGAGGCTACGGAATCGGAGCAGAACTTGGACACACAAACTTCATTCAAGAGGGAAGAGCATGTGGCTGTGGCCAGAATGGCTGCTTAGAGCAATACGCTTCAGGAAGTGCGCTGCTTGCATCAGCTAAAGAGCTTGCTTCATCTGGAACTGAAGAAGGGTCTCGACTAGCCCAGCTTCAGTCTGAAGTTGGCGAACTCACAGGCACCGAGGTTTATCAAGCAATCACAGAAGCGGACCCAGGTGCCTTACGTCTACTCAATGAGCTTGGTACAAACATTGGAAAAGCAGCAGCCTCATTTGCGGCCATCCTAGATCCTCAGATTCTGGTTGTTGGAGGGGGCTTGAGTGTTGCCGGTGAACTTTTGCTGGCTCCAATTCGCGAAGCTTACCTAAATCACCTTCCAGCTAGGGGCTACCGCCCAGAGATGACAGTCGTCGCAGCTTCACTAATCAACGATGCCGGGGTAGTTGGAGCTGCTGACCTTGCTGGAAGAGCCATTGCTCAGAGGTAAACTAAGCCTTTACAGGTTTATAAGAAGGACAGGAGGCTAGCCATGTGGTACTTTCTGCTCAAAAATATCGTTCTCGGTCCTTTACTAAAGATCATGTTTAGACCTTGGGTCCGTGGTTCAGAGAAGATTCCTTCCGATGGAGCAGCAATTCTTGCTAGCAACCACCTTTCTTTCTCAGACTCGATTTTCCTTCCACTAATGCTTAGACGCCCTGTCGTTTTTCTTGCCAAGAGCGAATACTTCACGGGACAAGGTGTCAAAGGTGCCCTCACTAGATGGTTCTTCATTGCAACAGGTCAACTTCCAATCGATAGAAGCGGTGGAAAGGCATCTGAAGCTGCTCTAAACACAGGTCTAAAAGTTTTGAGCCAGGACCAACTACTTGGTATTTACCCTGAGGGAACAAGATCTCCGGACGGCAGACTCTTTAGAGGCAGAACCGGTATTGCCCGCATGGTCTTGGAAGCTAAAGTTCCAGTATTTCCCGTGGCAATGATTGATACCGAGAAGGTCCAGCCCATTGGTAGAAGACTTCCTCGAATCAGAAGAATCGGCGTTGTGGTGGGGGAGCCGCTGGACTTCTCTAGATTTGCGGGGATGGAAGGTGACCGTCTAGTCTTACGAGCAGTCACTGATGAGATTTCCTATGAACTCATGAAACTAAGCGGGCAGGAATACATTGACGTATATGCCACTACTCTAAAAAATAAGCGCTAATACTAAGTCAGGAAAAAAACCGTGTTATCAAATGAAAAAGTTGTTATAGCCGACCCTTCTGTTGTTGCAGGGCTGGATAACTATCGCAACCTGGTAGCCGCGCAACAACCTACTTGGCCTGACCAAGCAAAGCTTGAAGAAGTTAGAGCAATTCTTGCAACCTACCCGCCACTGGTTTTTGCTGGTGAGGTAGACATTCTAAAAAATCGTTTGGCTCAAGCAGCATCTGGACAGGCGTTCCTTTTGCAAGGTGGAGATTGCGCTGAAACCTTCGCTGATGCAACAGCAGATCGTATTCGCAATCGGGTGAAGACAATGTTGCAGATGGCAGTTGTTCTGACCTATGGTGCTTCAATGCCTGTTGTGAAGATGGGCCGTATGGCTGGTCAGTTTGCTAAGCCAAGATCTTCTGACACAGAGACCAGAGAAGGACTAGAACTTCCTGCCTACCGTGGAGATGCAGTAAACGGCTACGACTTTACCTTGGAGTCAAGAACAGCTGATCCAATGCGTTTGCTCCAGGCATACAACACTTCAGCTTCAACGTTGAATCTAATTAGAGCATTCACCATGGGTGGTTTCGCTGACTTGAAATCAGTTCATGAGTGGAACAAAGGTTTCACAGACAACCCAGCAAACTCTCGCTACGAAACCATGGCTCGTGAAATTGATAAAGCAATTAAGTTCATGGCTGCTTGCGGAGCAAACTTTAACGAACTAAGAACAACAGAGTTCTACACTTCACACGAAGGTCTTCTTTTTGACTACGAACGTCCAATGACTCGAATTGATTCAAGAACTGGCACCGCGTACGACACAAGTGCTCACTTCATTTGGATTGGTGAAAGAACTCGCAAACTAGATGGTGCTCACATGGACTTCTTGTCACGTGTTAGAAACCCGCTAGGTGTGAAGCTTGGCCCAAACACTTCAGTAGATGATGTTCTTGCTCTTATTGAAAAGCTTGACCCAGAGCGCGAGCCAGGTCGCTTGACACTTATCTCTCGAATGGGAGCGGGAAAGATTCGCGAAGCTCTACCTAAGTTAGTGAAAGCTGTGAAGGATGCTGGAGCACAACCACTTTGGGTTACTGATCCTATGCACGGTAATGGAATCACTACCGCCAACGGATACAAGTCAAGAAGATTTGACGATGTCATGGATGAGGTTAGAGGATTCTTCGAAGTTCATCGTGATCTAGGAACTTTCCCTGGTGGAGTTCACATTGAGCTAACCGGCGATGATGTTGCTGAATGCCTAGGCGGAAGTGAACATATCGATGAGATTACTCTGGAATCTAGATACGAATCACTTTGTGATCCACGACTAAACCATTCTCAATCACTTGAGCTTGCATTCTTAGTTGCTGAAGAACTAGCCGCTAAGTAGTTACCTAGAGCGAATGGTTACGCTCTGACCAACTAGAACAGTTGCACCAGGTGATTCGCTAACTCCGGTGACTTTCTTGATTCCGTAGTCCTTGGTTAGCCAAGAAGTGTCAATGATTACTTTCAGCCCAAGGGATTCAAGTAGGCCTTTGGCCGCCAAAATGGTTTCACCCTTGACTGAAGGCATAGTAACTGTCTGAGGTCCAAGGCTAGCTATCAACTTGATAGAAGAGCCTTTGCCTACTTCTTTTTCATCAGGGACGATAGAAATAATTTGACCCTTGGCAACAGTGTTTGAATATTCATTCTCAACTGCTCGCACAGTCAATCCCGCTGCTTCAAGAGCTGCTTTAGCGATGTCAACCTGAAGACCTGCAACCACAGGAATTGCTCCAAGAGATACCTTGAGGTCGATGGCTGATGAAACTGGAATCTTTGTTCCATCGCTACCTGAATTTTCGTAGACATAACCAATTGGATATTCAGAGTTGAACCATTGGGTTACTTCACCAACCACAAGTTGTGCTCCGATGATTTTGGCAGTGGCTGTGACGAGGTCAACTCCAATTACTTTTGGAACCTGAACAAGTTCCTTACCCTTAGAAACAATCAAGACAATCTGCGTCCCACGCGGAACAAGGATGCCTGCTACCGGCTCAGTACCAATAACTTGACCTTTGGCAAATGCCGAACTGAACTCTTCTCGAATGATTACATCTTTGGTAATTGAATCTATTTCGGTTGACGCTAAGGAAATTGTTTTGTCGCTGAGATTAGGAACTGCAACCAATGCTCCTGGACCATATCCGTAATACCAGCCACCAAAAGATCCGGCACCTAGAGCAATAACGCTGGCAATAATCCATCTAGCGAAAACAAGTCTCGAAGAGTGTTTAGCAAATGGTTTCTCTTCTTCTTCAAACTCAATGTTTCCAAGCACTTCGGTGAAGTTTGTGTCGTTAGGTAAAACCATCGTTTCAGATAAGTTTTCTGAAGAACTTGTTGGAGAGTCAATCGGATTAGATCTGAGAATCTTTTCAACTTCGACGAGAGCCTCTGCTGCATTCATTGGTCTATTCTCAGGATTTGGTTCTGTGCACCAAAGCATCAACTTGTCTAACGAAGAGTCAGCTTTCGGATTTAGAGTCCTTGCAGAAGGAACTCTCTCTGATGTGTGCATGAATGCGATTTGAATTGCATCATCGCCTCTGAAGGGTTGTTTCCCTGTCAACATCTCAAAGAGCATGATTCCAAAGCTGTAAACATCGCTTGGAGTTTCGGCTTTCCCTCTTCTAATTACTTCAGGAGCTAGATAGGCAACAGTGCCAACTAGAGATCCGGTGTCAGTATTTGCCGATAGCTCTCTAGCCAAACCAAAGTCTGTGACTTTGATTCGACCATCATCTGAGAGCAGGACATTTTCAGGTTTCAGGTCTCTATGGACAACACCACTTGAATGTGCCTGAGCCAAAGCAGAAAGCATTGCTTTACTCACCTGCAGTACTTGATTGGTGTGTAGAGAACCAAGGTCTTTGATAGCGTCCCTCAAGGTAATGCCCTGAACTAATTCCAAGACGATGAATGCATTTCCGTTATCGTCACCTTGGTCGAAGATGTTCACAAGGTTCGCGTGGCTTACCTTGGCAAGCATTCTGGCTTCTCTGAAGAACTTGTCCCTGAAAACAGGATCTTCTGAAAGGTGCGGGTGAATTATTTTCACCGCAACTTCTCGAGCCAGCCTCAAGTCTTTAGCTAAGTAGACAGTGGCCATGCCACCTCTAGCGATAATCTCTTTGATTTCGTAACGGGAGGAGAGGGTGGTGCCCACTAAATTGCTCATAGCTATTTAGACCTTTCCTCTCTCAACTAAGCCCTGACTTGCTTCAAGTCTAAAAGATGTGCTCTGTCTCCACTTGCCTGACCAAACACAGAGAGCATGTCGGAGAGTTGCTTCTGGCGTGAATGGACTTGGTGTGGCAATCTTGAGGAGTGAGTGAACCTTTAGATCAAATAACCGAATGGCTTACCGTCCCTGAGGCGGGTGAACTTCTTGGCATTGTCCCAGGTAAAGTTCGTCGCCTGATTGAAGAGCACCACCTAATTGCTATCAAAGCTGATGGTGTTCAAAAGATTCCAGCCGAGATAATCATCAATGGTGAACCTTTGCCATCGCTTAGAGGAACAATTGTTCTACTGCTAGATTCTGGCTTCACTCTAGGTGGAGCAATCAAGTGGCTTTACACAGTAGAAGATTCACTTGCCACCACACCAATGGCAGCACTTATCTCAGGTCGAAAGACAGAAGTTAGAAGAGTTGCTCAGTCGCTAGCTTTCTAAGCGTCGCGATTTATAACCTTTAGAGCCAATGCCTTCAAGGACGCCTTAGCGTTCTCTTCCAAGTTTGCTGAGTCCAGAGATTCCAAACTGCGATCGCCTAATTCAACAATCATGCGTTCAGTCTTTTCCAAAGCACCTGAGTCTTGAATGAGCTTCTGCATAAATGCAATCTGATGAGCATCCAGTTCTCTGCTGGTGAGAAGTTCCTCAAAGCTCTCTGCCATTGATGGAGATCTTTCAGTAAGAGCTTCAAGTGTTAATGCAACTAAGACTGTGCGCTTACCTTCTCTTAGGTCGTCACCTGCTGGTTTACCGGTCACGCTAGGGTCTCCAAAGACTCCAAGAATGTCATCTCTCAACTGGAAGGCAACACCTAGAGGGATTCCAAACTTTGTGAACTCATTTAGCTTGGCAGGATCTGCACCGGCAAATGCTGCTCCAATACGAAGAGGTGCCTCAATGCTGTATTTGGCAGTCTTGTAGAGAATTACCTTCTCTGCACGACCAACACCTTCGGAAACTGGTCTTGTAGCAGCAGCATTCTCTTCGAGGACGTCAAGGTACTGACCAGCCATTACTTCAACTCTCATCAAGCTGAATTCATCTCGACAAGCACTTTCAATTTCACGATTAGGGGAGTGAAGTAGAGCGTTACCAAAAATCTCGCTAGACCAACCAAGCATCAAATCGCCAACCAAAACAGATCCGGCAACACCAAAACGCTCTGGAGCACCTGCCCATTGCTTTTCTTTGTGGAGTGATTCAAAGCGCTTGTGAATAGCTGGAGCACCGCGTCTAGTGTCAGATTGATCTAGTAGGTCATCGTGGACCAGGGCTGCTGCATGGAACATCTCCAACGAAGCAGCTATACCTGCAATTGCAAGTTCAGAGTCTTTGATCTCTTGCTCGCTCTGATGGTAGGAAGAGTCAACTAAACACGATTTCCAAGCCCAGTAACAAAACAGGGCTCTGAATCTCTTTCCTCCCTGGAGCAAG
>JBEDLY010000016.1:0-13071 GCA_041171365.1 Actinomycetota bacterium
CTATCAACAGATATTCCTGACAATGTTTATCAAGGACTACTTGCATCTCCTGTTACCGATGTTCACGTGTTTGGTAGACGTGGTCCTGCTCAGGTTAAGTTCACACCACTAGAACTTCGTGAAGCATGTCACATCGAAGGTGTTGACACCATCGTCTATGAAGAAGACTTCAAATACGATGCAGGTTCTCAAGAAGCTATTGATACCAACAACCAGACTCGAGTAATGGTTAACACCCTTGAAGGCATTAGAGGGACAGAACTAACTGGAGCGACAAAGAGGCTTCACCTGCATTTCTTTAGTTCACCTAAAGAAATTCTTGGTGAAGATGGAAAAGTTACTGGTCTAAGAATTGAAAGAACTGAACTAGATGGTTCAGGTGGTGTTACCGGCACTGGTGAAATCAGAGAGTTCCCAGTTCAAGCTGTTTACCGAGCTATTGGTTACTTTGGGTCAGAGTTGGATTCAGTTCCTTTTGATCACAAGGCTGGAGTTATTACCAACGCTGCAGGTCGAGTATTAGATGAGAACGGTGAGCACATCCCTGGCGTTTATGCAACCGGTTGGATTAAGCGTGGACCTATTGGTCTTATTGGTCACACTAAGAGCGATGCTATGGAAACTATCGCCTGTGTGATTGAAGACAAGAACACTTGGTGGCAGCCAGCTCATGCTGATGAAGATGATGTTGTTGCCCTACTCAAGTCAAAAGGTGTTCAGTTCCTAGGTTGGCCGGAATGGCTCAAGATTGATGCAACAGAGAAGGCTCTAGGAGCAGCTCAGGATCGTGAACGAGTGAAGCTAGTTGAACGTGAAGACTTCCTAGACGCTGCATTCAAGAACGACTAAGGATGAGCAAGAAGACAGGAATCTCAGACAGCAGAGCCAAAACTGCTCAGTTTGCTCTAATGGTTACCTTCTTCACCCAAGGTTTCGCAACCCTGTCCTGGATGCCTCGTATCCCAGAGTTCATTGAGAACCTAGCTGTATCTAAGGAACTATGGGGAGCCATCATCGGCTTCAGCGGTGCTGGATCTCTTGTTCCTCTAATCTTCACAAGCAGATTGGTTATTCGCTTCGGAACAACCCCAATCATTAAGTATTCAAGCTTTGCCTTTGTTGCCATTCTCATGGCAATGCCATACCCAACTCAGTGGTGGCTCTTCCTTGTCTTGAACTTCATGCTCTCCTTCGCAATTAGCGTCTTCAACATTGCCCTGAACTCTCAAGCAGTCATGTTCCAGAAGAGAATAGGCAAAGTATTGCTAGGAAGTTTCCACGGTGCCTGGAGTGTCGGAGCGGCAGCATCAGCAGCCGTGTCAGGAATCATCGCAGCATTTACTCCGCTAAAGCTTCAGATGTTCCTAATGCCTGTTATCTGTCTTGCTCTGTTTACTTGGGCAGTTAGACACATGCTTGCACCTGCTGAAAGTGATTCCGTTGATAAAGATGTTCCGGCGGAACGCATCTCATGGTTGAAGACACCTAGCTTCCTATGGCTTCTGACTGCAGGCGCTTTCATGGGAATGTGGCCTGAGCTAGTGCTTATGGACTGGTCAAGTGTTTATGGAAAAGAAGTTCTAAACCTAGATCCATCAAGAGCTGCATGGCCATACACAATCTTCGTAATTGCCATGATTGTTGGCAGATTCTCTATTGCCAGACTCACAGAGACTTATAACGTTGCAAGACTTTCTCAAGTAGGTGGAATCTTTGGTTCTATTGCCTTAGCTCTTGCTGTCTTCACATCAGCAACACTTGCTGATGTGAACAGGGATCTTGGTTTGTTATTGCTTTGTGTGTTCTTTGCAATTGCAGGACTTGGTATTTCATCCATGGTTCCAGGATTCTTTAGTGCTGCAGGAAACGTTGAAGGTCTATCTACTGCTCAAGCACTTAGTCGAATGCTGCTACTCAACACAATTGTTGTCATCTTCGCGAAGATGCTGATGGGTTCTCTAATTGATGCTTCTTCATTGCCGCTAGCGATGATATTCCCAATAGCCACATTTGCTATTGCTGGTGTGATTGCAGGAATAGTTGCAAACAAGCACAAAGATATAAAACTAAATCCAGAGATTTGAGTCTTAGCGGTAGTTAGTGAACTGGACGTCAATATCCAAATCGCTTGAACGCAATAGATCCATAACTTCTTGAAGATCATCGCGGCTCTTGCTTACTACTCTTAGCTCATCACCTTGAATGTTCGCCTTGACCGACTTAGGTCCCTGCTCGCGAATGATTGCTGAAATCTTCTTAGCCTCTGGCTGTTCGATGCCATCTTTTAGGGTTGCTTCAATGCGGAACTCTTTACCTGAAGGAAAAGGCTTGCCGTCATCAAGGCTCTTCAGTGAGATGCCACGCTTTACTAGCTTGCTCTGGAATACATCTAGAACAGCCTTAACGCGTTCTTCGCTGTTAGCTTTCATCAGGATCTTGTCGCCTGACCATTCAATGGATGCACCAACACCCTTGAAGTCGTAGCGCTGCTCGATTTCTTTTTGAGCCTGAGTTAGAGCGTTAGACGCTTCTTGCTTGTCAACTTTGCTGACTATGTCGAATGAGGAATCTGCCATAACTGTGATTCTAACAACTACTGGGCTGAAGCAGCTCTGGCTGTGCTGCTTCTAACGATTAATTCAATCGGCCACTCTGTAACTTCTGGAACAGTGTGGTCAGGGTTATCTAGAAGTTCCAGCATGGTCTTAGCCATTAGCTCTCCCTGGCCAACAACGTTCTGGTTGATTGTTGTTATTCCAAAGAACTCAGCAAGCTCGTGGTTGTCCACTCCAACAATTGATAAATCAGCAGGAACACTTAGACCTAGGTCCTTAGCTGCAAGTAATACTCCCACCGCTAGTTCATCAGAGGAAGCAAAGATGGCTGTCGGAGCATTGTGTGGATCACCCAGAAGATTCTTAGCTGCAGCGTATCCTTCGCTGATTGCATAACGTGGAACAGTTCTATACCAGCCAGGTTTTGGCTCAATACCAGCTGCAGTTAGGGCTTCTTCGTAGCCAATTTTTCTAACGTCAAACACCTTGTAGAAGTCATCTGTTGGCTCACTCTGACCAATCATTGCAATCTTGGTGTGACCCATAGAAATTAAGTGGTTAGTAGCAAGAGAACCCGCTGCGTGGTCGTTGATTGTGATTGTCTTTGCTCCGACAACAGAACCACCTAATGCAACCAAAGGCTTGTTCACATTGGTTAGAGCGGCAATCTCTTCACCACTCATTTTTACTGACACACAAATAACAGCATCCACTCTCTTACGAGGCAGAGACTTAGTAAAGATTGATTTACGGTGCTCAGCACCAGAGGAGACGTTGTAAAGGGTCACGTCATAGCCGGCGGCTACCAGCTCTCTATCAATAGCCTCAAGAATGGTTGCGAAGAACCAGCGATCAACATAAGGAACTACAACACCGATGTTCTTAGTTCTACCGGTTACTAGTGTGTAGGCAGATGCTGATGGAACATATCCCAAACGATCAGCTACAGCCTGAACCAATTCCTTAGTCTCAATAGAGACGTAATCTTTACCACTTAGTGCTCTTGAAACAGTTGCTGTTGAGACTCCAGCCTCACGAGCAACATCAACGATGCCAGCCACTTAAAAACCTTTTCTGTAAATGTATGCAAATCTTTATGTAATCTACCTAGCCTTGCACATCCTTACAGGTAAGAAGAGCACATTGAAACCTATTTGTTGCATAAAGGCGATTGGCGGTGAGGCCCTTCTTTCAGGTATTCTTGGTAAGCACCCGTCCGGCTGATTACAGGCGGATGGGAGCACTGGCTAGTTACCCAAGCGGCCAAAGGGATCTGACTGTAAATCAGCCGGCTCAGCCTTCGGGGGTTCGAATCCCTCACTAGCCACGAAAACCCCAGCCCTCCACGGCTGGGGTTTTCTCATTAGGTGGAAGGATAGGTTCATGAAGAAAGTTGCCATATTTCTCGCTGGCCAAACAATAACCACCTTTGGTTCGTATCTAGTCCAATACGCAATCATGTGGCACTTGACCCTAGAAACGAAGTCTGGGCTGGTCTTAGCCATGGCTGCTGTGTTTGGGTTTCTTCCGCAGGCTATAGTTTCAATCTTTGCTGGGGTTTGGGCAGACCGAGTCAACCGCAAAATTATGATTATCGTTTCTGACTCCACTATTGCTCTGGCAACTCTGGGTCTTGCGCTGCTGATGTTCTCAGGCGTGGATGATCTTTGGCTCATCTTCTTGGTGATGGCTGTTAGATCGGTTGGAGCAGGTGTTCAAATGCCGGCTATCTCCGCCTTACTGCCTCAAATAGTTCCAGCCGAGCAGCTCATGAGAGTTAATGGAATCAACAGCAGTATCCAATCAGCGCTTGGCTTACTTGCTCCAGTTGCGGCTGCAGCCGTTTACTCAGCTATGTCGTTGATGGCGATTTTACTGATTGATGTGGCAACAGCAATTGTCGGACTTACGCTCCTAAGTTTCGTAGCTGTCCCTAGTCTTGCAAGAGTATCCAGTTCTGAGAAGCCTTCCTACTTTGCAGACTTGAGAGACGGTATTCGCTACATTTTCGGAAACGACCTAGTTCGTTGGGTCATGGCAATCTTCGGTCTCGTATTTTTGCTGATTGTCGCCCCTTCAAATCTTTCGCCTCTGATGGTCGTAAGAAACTTTGGAACTGAAGTTTGGATGCTTACAGTTCTAGAAATTTCATTTGGGGTGGGAATGCTAATTGGTGGAGTCTTGGTTGCGGTGCTGGCATCGAAGTTAGATCGCCTAGGGGCCATGATTGGCAGCTCAATCCTCTTTGGCCTATTGGCAATCGGAATGGGCTTCACTACAAACTTGGTCGTTTTCTACAGCCTCTTTTTTGTTGTTGGAATTGCAGTCCCGGCATTCTCAACATCAGCCATGACCCTCTTGCAGGAAACAGTCGAGCCTGAGCGCCAAGGCAGAGTCTTCGGGTTCGTTGGAATCGTGATGGCAGTCGCCATGCCTCTTGGCATGGCTGTTCTAGGGCCCCTTGCGGATATATTCCCTGTTGAAGCGCTCTTGATTATCACCGGTGCGATGACCGTCGTCGTTGTAGGTTTTGCAATCTTGCTACCTGGGGGAAGAAGAGCCATCAGAGCGGCTCACGCTTCAACTGGCGTAGTCGGCAATGCTAGCTAAATTATTTATTCACCATCCTTTCGATTGGATAGTGGCAGGTTCGCGCTTTCAAGCTGAGGTATCCCGATAGGTTGTATTGGTGAATGTAAACGAAACCGAAGCAAAGCCTGAGCGCGTAAAGAATGTGGCTAAGGGCTTAGGTCTAGGTCTAACTGCTTATTTGATTTGGGGTTCGTTTCCACTGATCATCACAGGTCTTGCCTCGTTTGCTAATCCTTGGGAGATTGTGGTTTGGCGAATAGTGTTTGGTTTCGCTACCGCTGTCATTCTTATATCTGTCACTCGCTCTTGGCCATCACTCAGAGCTGTATTCAAGAACAAAAGCATGCTTGGTTGGATTGGGCTTAGCTCAGTTCTAATCATGATCAACTGGCAGGTCTATGTAATAGGTATCGCATCTGGGAAAGTACTTGAAACCTCTCTCGGATATTTCATCAACCCTCTGGTGACTATTGTTCTTGCCGTGTTCTTTTTGAGGGAGCGCTTAAACAAAGTTCAATGGGCGGCAGTTGGTCTGGGGGCTGTTGCAGTTACAGTGCTCAGCATTGACTATGGGCACCTGCCATGGATTGCACTAACCCTGGCTGCGACCTTTGGCATTTATGGTTTGGCAAAGAACAAGCTGGGTGGTCAAGTCACCCCTTTGAATTCCTATGCCATTGAGTCAGGAGCGCTGTTGCCGGTTGCAATCATCCAAGGGGCGATTATTGCCTCCCTGGCACCAGGATTGCAGATCACATCAAATGGCTGGGAGGGCGTGGCTGGATTAGCCTTCTTCGGCGTAATGACCGCTATTCCACTGATCCTCTTTGGCACAGCGGCTGAGAACCTTCCCCTCAGTTGGATCGGATTTATGCAGTTCTTGACCCCGAGCATCCAGTTTGTCTTGGCTTTGACCGTTTTCAAGGAGCAAATGTCTCCTGCTAGGTGGATTGGCTTCATTTTGGTCTGGATAGCGCTTTTGACCCTAACCTCGGATGCGTTGAGAAGAAATCAGGTCAATCGCAAGCTCCGAGCCTAAATACAGGGCTTTAGCCGGATTATTTCGTTAGTGTAACTTTTTATTGCCACGGGAAAAATAATTCGTAACAGGCTGTTTTCCCTTGAATCCTTTGGTTATGCTTTATCCAAGCGTCTCAGACTAACCTGGCGCGTGCCTGTCGATTCTGGCGGGCAACCAAATCCCCGAAAAGGACAAATAAATGACCGCATTCTCAAAGAAGAAACTAGCGGGTGTTCTAGCAGTGGTTACCGCCACAGCAGTAGCACTTTCTGGTTGCTCAACTCCATCGCCGTACGCGGCTGGAGACGGTGTACTAAAGCTTGGTGGAGTTCTTCCTCTAACTGGTGCACTTGCATTCCTATCACCACCTGAAATTGCTGGTGTTGACTTGGCAATCGCCGACATCAACGCTGCTGGTGGAGTTCTAGGCCAGCCAGTCGAGTGGACTCTAAAGGACTCAAGCGACGGTGACAACCCTGCAATCGCTCCTGCTTCAGCAACTGAGTTGCTTGACTCAGGCGTTGACGCAATCGTTGGTGCAGCTGCATCAGGTGTTACACGTTTGATCATCGACCAGGTTACAAAGGCTAAGGTTGTTCAGATCTCAATGTCAAACACCGCTCCTGACCTTTCAACATGGGACGATGGCGGATACTACTTCCGTACAGCTCCAAGCGACCTTCTACAGGGTGCAATCGTTGGAAACCAGATCGTTGCAGCAGGTAAAGAAAACGTTGCAATCATCTACCAGCAGAGCCCATACGGTGAAGGACTAGTAGCGAAGGCTAAGGCAACTCTAGAAGCTGCTGGTGCATCAATCGTTTCAGAGCTATCTTTCCCAGAAGCAGAGTCAAACTTCGACACAATCGTTGACCAGACTGTTGCTTCAGGTGCAGACTCACTTCTAGTTATCTCATACGACGAGTTCAAGAAGATTGCTCCAGCTCTAGAGAAGAAGGGCTTCCCAGGAAGCGATATCTTCCTAGTAGACGGAAACCTAGCTAACTACGCAGACCAGGGCTTCGCAGCGTACCTTGAAGGTGCAAAGGGAACTCTTCCTGGTGGCGAGCTAAACGAAGACCTAAAGTCTCGTGCAGCTGCACTATACCTAGAGAACTACGGTGAAGAACTAGTTGAGTTCTCATACCTAGCTGAAACCTATGACGCAGTTATGCTTTTGGCACTTGCTGCTGAGCAGGCTAAGAACGACTCAGGTGAAGCAATTGCTGCAAACATGATTTCAGTATCAACCGGTGGCGAGAAGGTATCTACTTTCGCTGATGGTCTAGCTGCAATCAAGGCTGGCAAGGACATCGACTACGAGGGCTTCTCAGGTCCAATCGAGTTCGATGAAAACGGAGACCCAACTGGCGCTTCTATTGGTATCTACCAGTACGGCACAGACGGTAAGCCTGTATTCCTTGAGGCTGTAGCCGGTAACTCAGTAGAGTAACCAGCAACTCAAAACTAAAAAGAATCCCCCGAGCGAATGCTCGGGGGATTCTTTTGTTAAGCCTTAGACCAAATGGTCAATTAGTTTTTATAGTTCGGCTAGGTTACCTAGGTATAGTTCGATCATCTTTGGATCGTTTAGAAGATCGCGACCGGTTCCGGTGTGTGCGTCCTTACCCTGGTCAAGTACGTATGCACGGTCACAGATCTGTAGACAACGACGAGCATTCTGCTCAACCATGATTACTGTCACACCTGCAGCGTTTACTTCTTTGACTCGGATGAAAGTCTCATCTTGTCTCACTGGTGAAAGACCAGCTGATGGTTCATCCAATAGCAACACTGAAGGGTCAGTCATAAGTGCACGACCCATTGCCACCATCTGGCGCTCTCCACCTGAAAGGGAGCCTGCACGCTGGTTCTTACGCTTACCTAGATCTGGGAATAGTTCTGTCACAAACTCAAAGCGTTCTTTGAATCGCTTAGGAGTTTGGAAGACACCCATCTCGAGGTTCTCTTCGATGGTCAAGCTAGGGAATACGTTGTTGGTCTGTGGAACGAAGGCTACGCCTTTCTCCACTAGCTTGTTAGCCTTCAGTCCAGTGATGTCTTCTCCCTTGAGAAGTACTCGACCAGAACGAATGTTTACTTGTCCGAAGACTGCCTTTAGCAAGGTTGACTTACCAGCACCATTTGGTCCAATGATTCCAATTAGTTCACCCTGGTAGGCGGTGAGGCTACAGCCATTGAGAATGTTGATGCCAGGTAGGTACCCAGCTACTAAGTCTTCAGCGTGGACTACTAATTCGCGACTGCTCATTATTTGTCGCCTTTCTTGGTGGTTCGTGAAACTGCTGGCTTAGCTAGAGTGCCAAGGTCTGTGTCGTGGTGAGCACCTAGGTAGGCATCAATAACAGCCTGGTCCTTCATAACAATCGCTGGTGGGCCTTCGGCAACTACCTTACCCTCTGCCATAACAATGACCCAGTCACTGATGTGGCGAACCATGTGCATGTCGTGCTCAACGAACAGAACTGTTGTGCCATTAGATTTCAGATCTTTGATGTGGTCTAGAAGACTCTGAGTTAGAGCAGGGTTCACACCAGCCATTGGCTCATCAAGCATGATTAGCTTAGGTTCACTCATAAGAGCTCGAGCCATTTCTAGAAGTTTTCTTTGGCCACCTGAAAGACTCGCTGCATAGTCTTCACGCTTTGCATCTAACTTGAATCTCTTCAGCAAAGTGTCGGCAACATCAGTGATTTCCTTCTCGCGACGAATCCAAAGAGGACGAATCAAAGAAGTAAGGAAACTCTCACCAGGTTGCTTCTGAGCACCTAGGCGCATGTTCTCAATCACAGTTAGAAGACTTAGTGCTTTGGTTAGCTGGAAAGTTCTAATCATTCCTAGGCGAGCAACTTTATAAGGTGACATGCCTGCAAGCTTCTGACCTTCAAATGACCAGTTACCTTGGTTCGGCTTATCGAAGCCTGTGAGCAGGTTAAAGAAGGTTGTCTTACCCGCACCGTTAGGACCGATTAGAGCAGTGATAAGTCCTCTAGGGATCTCCACGTGAGCAACGTCAACTGCTGTTAGTCCACCGAACTGACGCTTCACACCATCTGCAATAAGAATCGGGTCAACCTTGCGGCAACCTGGTGCAATCTCACCGATAGCAATCTGGTCTGTAGATTTAGCGTTCGAGTTAGCCATTGAACTGAGTCTCCTTTTTGTTTCCAAACAGACCCTGTGGTCTAAAGATCACAAGCAGCATTAGGGACAGACCGATCAAGAGCAAACGAATCTGAGCAATGTCTGGCTGAGTTAGGAACGGTAGCAAGCCCATGTCCACTAGTCCAGACATTAGACCCTGAGTGATGCTAATCAAGGCGATAAAGATCATTCCACCTGCGATTGGGCCAAGAATTGTTGCAGCTCCACCTAGAAGAAGAACTGACCAAATAGTGAATGTGAAGTTTGTAGTCCAAACCTGAGGCTGAACGTTTGAAAGGTTCAGTACGAAGATCATTCCACCGATGCTTGCAAAAACACCACCGATGATTAGAGCCTGCAACTTGTAGAAGAAGACGTTTTTACCAAGGCTTCTTACCGCATCCTCATCTTCACGAATTCCCTTGAGCACACGGCCCCAAGGTGAACGCATTAGAAGACGCAAGATTAGAGCACCGATAATTACAGCACCCCAACCAACCATCAGAACGTATAGCTGATCCGCTCTATAGGTTGCGAAACCGAAGTTGTAGTTTCCGGCTGGGATTGGGTTCATGGCCCAGAACTCAGAACCAAACTGGCTTAGACCGTTAGAACCACCGGTTACTTTAGAGAAACCGATTGTGGTCATGAAGTATCTAAAGACCTCGGCTGTTGCAATGGTCACAATAGCAAGGTAGTCGGCACGAAGTCGCAGGGTTGGAATACCGAGAATCAAAGCAAAGATAACTGAGCAAAGGATTCCCATTAGAACTGCCAAGAACAATGGCAACTTTAATGTGTCGATACTAATTACCATTCCGTAGGCTCCAACAGCAGCGAAAGCGGCCTGACCGAAGTTCAGTAGTCCGGTGAAGCCGAAGTGCACTGCAAGCCCCAAAGCACAAAGCACGAAAGTGATTGTGGTCGGACTCAGCATCTCGCCTAGAGCGAGTTTGAATATGTTAAGAATGTCCATTTACCTATCCGATTCTCTGCTTTTTGCCCAGAACACCCTGAGGGCGAACTAGCAAGACAACGATGAGGATGATTAGTGCTGCTGCGTACTTGAGGTCAATCGGGATAACTAGGGCTGATAGCTCAACCACGAATCCGATGATGATTGCACCCACAGTTGCTCCAAGAGCCTTACCAAGACCACCTAGGGTAACTGCAGCAAACAAGAGCAGAAGAATCTGGGCACCCAGTAGGTAGTTAGCCTGGAACTGAAGACCATAGAGAATACCGGCAAGTCCGGTTAGGGCACCAGCCATTACCCAAACGATCCTAATGATGCGTTCTACGTTGATACCGGTGGCCGCTGCAAGTGCTGCGTTATCTGAAACTGCACGAGCTGCCTTACCGATTCTGGTTCGGGTTAGGAACCAGGCTACGAAAGCCAAGGCAGCAACGCTAAGACCCATAGACACTAGGGAAGAGCTTGTGGTGTTGATTGGTCCAAGGACAACCTTCTCGTATTCAGAAGATAGAACCTTTGTGTCACCTTCGAAGAACAGGATGAAGAGCTGTCTAAGGATAATGGACAGACCAATAGAAACGATCATGATCTGGTTCAGACCCAGTCGACGCTTACGAAGCGGTTTCCAGAGGGCAGAGTCCTGAAGCCAACCGAAACCAGCACTCAGCACGATGGTTATGGCAGCTGCCACAAGCAATGGCATCTTGAGTTCAACGTGGAATAACCAAGTAAACAAAGCACCGAAGGTGACCATCTCACCGTGGGCAAAGTTGTTTAGTCCTGTGGTTCCAAAGATTAGGGAGATTCCGATGGCAGCTACTGCAAGGAGAAGACCTAGGTTTAGACCTGCAAATAGACGAATGATTATCTGGTCACCAATAGGTTGAACAACTCTGGTGTCCTTACCTAGTGGGAAGAGAACGGCAGCCGTGTTGGTGGCATTTAGGTTAGCTTCACGTATGTTTGCCTCAGGATCACGAAGGCCAACGCCTTTAGGCAAAGACTCGAGGAGAATCTCTACTTCGTAGATACCCTTCTTTTCAACCTCTAGAAGCCATTTTCCTTCAGCGTTTGAGGTTGCAATCTCATCCAAGCCATTACCGGTAATTCGAAACTCGACACCTTCTACTGGCTTCTTCTCGTTTTTCACTGTTCCAGTGATGATTAGTGGCGAGCCATCAGTTGAGGCAGCTGATGCCTGAGAAAGAATCGGTCCACCAAAGATTGAGAAGAGTATGGTCAACGCGGCTACGATTCGACCGAATCGACCCAGCGTGTTTCTCAGGGCGATGTTCAAGCCAACCTCCATTGTTATCAGTGCCGTTGCACATCTTTTCGTTATTATTTGAGATTACCCGATAAACAGGCTCCACATTGGGCTGTAATCAGAACGAAACAGATTAAATGCCCTTATTTATAGGCAAATCCGCTTCTCCTAACCCCTAAACCCAAGGCCTGTGGCAAATACCATTGGTCTAGTGAACATCCAGAAGATTACCTACCCGGCAGACTTGCCGGTTAGTGCTCGCCGTGGCGAGATTCTGGAGGCTATAAAGAACCACCAGGTAGTGGTTATTGCAGGTGCCACAGGTTCGGGTAAGACAACCCAGATTCCTAAGATGTGTCTGGAACTAGGCAGAAAGAGCATTGCCCATACTCAACCGAGAAGAATTGCAGCAAGAGCTGTTGCGGAGCGTATCGCTGAAGAACTAAAGGTAGACCTAGGTGATCTAGTGGGCTACCAGGTTAGATTCACGGATCAATCCGGTCCTAAGACAAAAGTCAAAGTGATGACTGATGGCATCTTGCTCAATGCCATGCAGAGAAATAGAAAACTTGAGCAGTATGACACCATCATCATCGATGAGGCTCATGAGCGAAGCCTAAACATCGACTTCCTACTTGGCTATATCAAACAACTACTTCCAAGTAGACCTGATCTAAAGGTGATCATCACATCAGCAACCATTGATCCTGAATCCTTTAGTAAGCACTTCAATGATGCTCCCATCATTGAAGTCTCTGGAAGAACATTTCCAATCGAGATTAGATATAGACCTATCAATCAGGACGAGGAAGACAATCCAGATCCTGATGCCAGCACAACCGCCCGTGATTACATCGACGGAATCCTAAGTGCTATTGATGAACTCTCTTTAGAAGACAAAGGCGACATCCTGGTTTTTCTCTCAGGTGAATCTGAAATCAAAGATGCTCAAGAAGCTATTCAAGGAAGAATCACAACAGGCGCTCTAGGTAGTGGGATTGAAGTTCTACCTTTATATGGAAGATTGTCTTCAGCTGAGCAACATAGGGTATTTGAAACAAGCAAGGTTGCAGGGCTCAAGAGAAGAATCATTCTGGCAACTAACGTTGCTGAGACATCTCTAACTATTCCAAACATCAAGTATGTGATTGATGCCGGTACTGCTCGTATCTCTAGATACTCTCCTGCAGTTAAAGTCCAACGACTTCCTATCGAAGCTATTTCTAAGGCGAGTGCTAATCAAAGAGCAGGTCGTGCAGGAAGAACGAGCCCTGGTGTTGTCATAAGGCTGTATTCAGAAGATGAGTATGAAGCGAAATCAGAATTCACAGATCCAGAGATTCTAAGAACTAACTTGGCATCTGTAATCCTTCAGGCTGCTCAACTTGATCTAGGGGAGATAACTAAGTTCCCTTTCCTTCAGGCACCAGAGCAAAGGGGAGTCAAAGATGGCTTAGCTCTTCTAGGCGAACTTGGCTGTTTGAAAGACCCTAAG
>JBEDLY010000017.1:0-15791 GCA_041171365.1 Actinomycetota bacterium
GTGAGAACGAGTAATGAAACTCTCTGCTGCTATTGAAGTGGCATCAGCAAAGTTTGAAAAAGCTGGAATTGAATCTTTTCAAGCTGATGCTGAAATTCTCTTAGGTTTTGTCGTTGGCTTATCTAGGGGAGAGCTCCAAGTCAAAGCAATCACAGGTGAAGAACTAGATCAAGCCAATGAAGTGACGTTCTTGGAACTTGTAGCAAAGCGAGCAGAACGTTTTCCTTTGCAACACCTGACGGGAGTTGCCCACTTTAGACAACTTGAACTAAAAGTTGGTCCTGGAGTTTTCGTTCCTAGATTTGAAACCGAAGGTGTTGTTCAGATAGCTATTGATGCACTTCGTGCAGTTCCTTCTGAGAATCCGATTGCAGTAGATCTCGCTACAGGCTCAGGAGCGATTGCACTATCAATAGCTACTGAAGTTCCACACGCAAAGGTTTATGCAGTTGAGCTAAGCGAAGATGCCCTCAAATACACCAGAGAGAACTTTGCTCGGTATGCTCCAGAAGCAACACTGGTCCAAGGTGATTTAGCAGATGCTTTCCCTGAACTGAATGGTCAGGTTGATGTCCTAATCTCCAACCCGCCATATATTCCAGATGCCATGATTCCTATCTACCCTGAAGTTCACCTTCATGATCCAGACCTTGCTCTGTATGGCGGTCCCGATGGGCTTGACTTGGTTAGAAAGGTTGAGGCAACAGCTAAGAGATTGCTGAGAGAAGGCGGGGCATTAGTCATTGAGCACGCTGACATGCAGGGCGATGCCATTAGAGAACTAATATTGAGTTTGGGTTGGCGTCACTGCACAACCCATAAGGATTTAGCAGGTCGCGACAGAGCGACTTCAGCGATTAGTTAGGTGGGTGGTTTCTTATGAAGAATGTATTTGACTGCTCAGTTGATACTGAATTGCTGACAGGCATGCGCCTTGCCAAGGTATCACTTGGTAGAAATGAACTCGCTGTAATCCCAACCGACACTGTTTATGGTTTGGCGGCTAACGCTTTTTCTGCCGAAGCTGTTCAAGCCTTGCTTGATGCTAAAGGAAGAGGAAGACAATCACCGCCTCCTGTCTTGATTGCTAACTTGAACATGGCTAGAGCATTAGTTGAGACACTTCCTGATGCTGCTATCAAACTTGCTGAAACATTTTGGCCTGGTGCGCTAACTATCATTCTTCGTGCGAACCCATCGCTGTCATGGGATTTAGGGGAGACCCAGGGAACAGTTGCCCTAAGAGTTCCAGATCACAAGATTGCTTTGGCTTTGATTGAAGAGACAGGACCGTTAGCAGTATCAAGCGCTAACCTGACCGGTGAGCCAGCTGCAACAACCTGTGCTCAGGCTCACGCATATCTGGAAAATTCAGTTCAAGTTTTCTTGGATGGTGGACCTAGTCCTAAAGGCGAAGCATCAACCATTCTCGATCTCACTCAACTTGTTGATACATACGATGCTGAAGGAAATCTTTCAACTACCGGTGTTATCAAAATAGTTAGACGCGGAGCGCTTGCCGAGGCAAAGATTAGATCAGTAGTTGGAGACCTTTTAGAAGTTAGTGCGGGCTAGTGCGCGCCTATCTTCTTTTGATGGCAATTGCAGGTGTGGTCACCTATCTAGCCACCTTTGTGGTCAGGAAATTAGCTGACAAATACAACATCTATCCAAAAGCCATCAGATCTAGAGACATGCACTCTAAGCCAACCCCTCGTATTGGTGGTTTGGCTATGTTCATTGGTTTTGTAGTTTCAGTTTCACTAGCTGCACCTTTTGGCTGGTTTGAAGTGGTCTTTGCCGATCCAGGGCCGATTATTGCTATTTCACTAGCTGCCCTTGTGGTTATGGCTATCGGTCTTTTAGATGATCTCTACGACCTTGACTGGACTATCAAGTTGGCAGGTCAGTTCGTAGCAGCAGGTGTTCTAGCTTGGAATGGGGTTCAGATTGTGTCCCTTCCAATCTTCGGCATCACAGTTGGATCTTTCGGTGTTTCCTTCGTTGTGACAGTGTTCCTTGCAGTTCTAGTCATGAATTCGGTCAACTTCATTGATGGACTAGACGGTTTGGTTGCTGGAGTAGTTCTTATTGGAACCGTTGTCTTCTTTATTTACTCTTACCTACTTGCTCAACAGATTTCGCCGACTAACTACTTCAACCTGGCAACAGTTATTTCAGCCATTGTGATCGGTATGTGTATTGGATTCCTCCCACACAACTGGCATACCGCAAAGATCTTCATGGGAGATGGTGGAGCTCTTCTACTAGGCCTGCTAATGACAGCTTCTGCTCTAACTGTTACAGGACAGATTGACCCTGCTTCTTTGAAGAGAGATGACCTAGTTCCAGCGGTTCTGCCTCTAATTCTTCCTATTTCTATCCTGTTACTGCCGTTACTTGACTTTGCTTTGGCCGTAGTCAGACGTCTGGCAGCAGGTAAGTCCCCATTTGCTGCAGACCGTTTGCACCTGCACCACAAGCTCCAAGACTTTGGTCACGGACACGTCGGTTCCGTGCTGGTTTTCTACTTCTGGAGCGCATCGGTATCAGTCAGCTGTCTATTGCTGTTCTTGACCGACATAGTTTGGGTAGCGGTATTCGCTATCTCTTCTATTTCACTGTCACTTCTGTATACGCTGTGGCCTGCCCTAATTCGATTCCGATCCAGAAAGAAGCCTGTCAATGTTTGATGACCTGAAATCCGTTATGCAGCGAGTTCTAAAGCTTGGATCCCTACTTGTCCTAGGCGTAACAGTCATTGGCTCGATTGTTGGCTTCCTTGTGGCAGGCACTTCAGGCCTACTGGCTGCTCTTGCGGGTGGGGCAGCAGCGTTTGCCTTCACTGCTTTGACAGTTCTGAGCCTGCTATTTGGATCAAAGTTGAACCTAGGTGGATTCCTTGGCGTTGTTCTAGGTGGATGGCTAATCAAAGTACTCCTGTTCTTAGTACTTTTCAGCTCCCTCAATAGAGCAGAGTGGCTGACCCTAAGTGCCAGACCTGTGGTGTTTTTCGTTGTAGTCGCCGCGGTAATTGGTGGATTAGTCCTGGACACATTGGTCGTCACTAAAGCCAGAATTGCCCCTTCAGTCTGATTCAGAAAAATTGCTGAAAATTTGGTCGAATAACCGGATTTTAGGTCTTCAGATGCTGGTACGATTTGAGTAGCAAGGTTAGGCATAGCCTGCCCCGAAACAGGAGTCAAAGCTGTTCACTCAAAAGTTGTTACTGCTTAGCGCAGGATTTAGACCTTTCACCGCGGGTGAAGGCGACTTTGAGGCGCCAACCATTCAAGAGTTTTACCCTGCAGTAATTGCATTTGAGGGAACCCCATTCGAGATCAACCGAATCATGCTGATTCGTCTCTTGGTAATGACACTGCTGCTAGTTGTGTTCACCCTTTGGGCAGGTAAGTTCCGTAAGAGCACTGCAACTGGTCAGTTTGTTCCTGGCAGATTCCAGATGATGGGCGAGATTTCACTGAACTTCGTTCGTAAGTCAATTGCTCACGAGCAGCTAGGTGAAAAAGACGGAGACAGATTCCTCCCTCTTCTAACCACAATCTTCTTCATTGTTCTAGGTATGAACATCACAGGTATCATTCCTGGCCTAAACATCGCGGGAACCTCTGTGATTGGTCTGCCAATGCTTTTGGCTGGAGTTGCCTACGTAACCTTTATCTACGCTGGAGTGAAGCGTCATGGAATGAAGTTCTTCAAGAACTCTCTATTCCCAGCAGGTGTTCCAAAAGCCTTCTACGCTCTAGTTACACCGATTGAGTTCTTGTCCACATTCATTCTTAGACCGGTAACTCTGGCTCTGCGTTTGATGATGAACATGATTGCAGGACACTTGCTTTTGGTCCTTTGTTTCACAGCAACACATTACTTTTTCTTATACTCTGACGGATTCTTCAAGTTCTTCGGAGTAGGAACATTTACCTTCGGGTTTGTCTTCACTCTCTTTGAGATCTTGGTGGCATTCTTGCAGGCATACGTATTCACCCTGTTGACAACTGTTTACATTCAGCTGTCGTTAGCAGATGAACACTAGGAACAAACAGGGCTAACAAACCGTTAGTTCAAACCATGGAAGGAAAACAAAGTGCAGATTATTCAAGCAGCAGCAGATGTAGCAGTTCAGACATCACAGGTAGTAGGTAACCTCGGAGTTCTAGGCTACGGTCTAGCAGCGATTGGTCCTGGTATCGGTGTAGGACTAGTAGTTTCAAAGACTATTGAGTCAATTGCTCGTCAACCAGAACTTGCAGCAAGACTTCAGGTAACAATGTGGCTAGGTATCGCGTTTACCGAAGCATTGGCACTTATCGGTCTTGCAACCCCATTCATCTTCGCAGTCTAAGGTTTCATAAATGACTATTGGAATTCACGAACTATTGATGCCGACCTCGGCGTCAGCTAACCCACTCATACCTGCGGTAGCTGACATCGTTTGGTCTGCAGTTGTTTTCGCGATTCTGTTGGTCTTCTTCTGGTTCAAGGTTTTGCCAAACTTCAAAGCGAACATTGATGCAAGAACTGAGGCGATCGAAGGTCGTCTAGCTCAGGCAGAAAAAGCTCAGGCTGAAGCAGCGGCAAAGACAGCAAACATCGAAGCTGAACAGGCTGAGGCTCGTGCCGAAGCTGCTCAGATTCGTGAATCTGCTAGAGCCGAAGGTGCAGCAATCCTTGCTGAACTGAAGGAGCAGGCTTCTCAGGAAGCAGCTCGTATGACAGAGACAGCAAAGAAGCAGATCGAAGCAGAACGTCAGTCCGCAATCATTTCATTGCGTGCTGAAGTTGGAGCACTAGCTCTAGACCTAGCTTCATCTGTTGTGGCTCAGAACCTTAAAGAAGACAAGAACGCTTCGAGCATCGTCTCAGGCTTCCTAGCAGATCTAGAGAAAGACAGCAAGAAGAACTAATGGCCTCCTCAACTCGTCAAGCACTAGCTCAAGCTAAAGCAGATGCATCTGCATACCTTGGGTCAGACTTGGCATTTGCGATTGACCTGTTTGTAGTTGCCGATGCAATCTCGGGTAGCACCCAGTTGCGAGGCATCCTTTCAGATACTTCCACTGAAAGCGATGCTAAGAACGCCCTCATCGAGCGCGTATTCAACACAAAGGTCAGTGCAAACGCAATCGAGTTTGTGAAGAAAGTTTGTGCTCTTAGATTCTCTAGAAGCATGGACCTAGTCATTGTTCTTGAGCAGTTGGGTGTTCACGCTGCTGCAGCAACAGCCTCAAAGACTAATGTCTTGGCTGATGTGCAGAGCGAACTCTTTAGCTTCCAGCAGATTGTTGCAAGCGACAGAGACCTACAGTTCGCACTTAGCAATAAGAGTGCTCCTAATGAAACAAAGCTTGCTTTGGTTCAGGCACTTATTGGCTCAAAGGCTAATGCTGTAACTCTTGCTCTAATCAACCAGGCTGTTGGTTCAGCCCGTGGTCGTCGTGTTGCGATTGTGATTGACCAGTTTGCTAAGCAGATTGCTGCATACGGTGACTCACTAGTTGCAACAGTCACAGTTTCCAAAGAACTAGAACAAAGCCAGATTGAACGTTTACGTACAACACTGGCCGGCACTTATGGTCAGCAAATCAGCCTGAACATCGAAATCGATCCCTCGATTATCGGTGGAATGGTTGTTCAAATTGCTGGTGAAATAATCGACGGAAGCGTAAGCACCCGTTTGCAAAACCTAAAGCTGCAGTTGGTAAAGGCCTCCAGCAGCATCAACCGAAGCTAACGCTTCAGAAGTAGAGGAACAAGATGGCAGATCTAAGCATCAGTCCGAATGAGATTCGCGACGCGCTGAAGGACTTTGCTAAGTCTTACGAGCCAGCTCAGGCTAGCCGTACCGAGATTGGTCACGTAATCGATGCCGGTGACGGTATTGCTCACGTTGAAGGCTTGCCAAGTGTCATGGCTAACGAACTTCTAAAGTTCGAAGACGGCACCTTGGGTCTAGCTCAGAACCTAGACGAGCGTGAGATCGGTGTGATCATCCTTGGTGAGTTCACTCACATCGTTGAGGGTATGAAGGTAGAGCGCACAGGCGAGATTCTTTCTGTTCCAGTAGGCGATGACTTCCTTGGTCGCGTTGTAAACCCAGTTGGTGAGCCAATCGATGGCAAGGGAGAAATCAAGTCTTCTGCTCGTCGTGCTCTAGAGCTTCAGGCTCCTGGTGTTATGGCTCGTAAGTCAGTTCACGAGCCTCTACAAACAGGTATCAAGGCTATCGACGCGATGATTCCTATCGGTCGTGGACAGCGTCAGCTAATCATTGGTGACCGTCAGACTGGTAAGACTGCTATCGCTATCGACGCGATCATCAACCAGAAGGCTAACTGGGAATCAGGGGACCCAAAGAAGCAGGTTCGTTGTATTTATGTTGCTGTTGGTCAAAAGGGTTCAACAATTGCATCTGTAAAGGGAGCTCTAGAAGCTGCTGGAGCAATGGAGTACACAACTATCGTTGCATCTCCTGCATCTGACCCAGCTGGTTTCAAGTACCTAGCTCCATACACCGGTTCTGCAATTGGTCAGCACTGGATGTATGACGGCAAGCACGTCCTAATCATTTTTGATGACCTATCAAAGCAGGCTGAGGCTTACCGTTCGATTTCCCTATTGCTTCGTCGTCCACCAGGCCGTGAAGCATACCCAGGTGACGTCTTCTACTTACACTCACGTCTACTAGAGCGTTGTGCAAAGCTGAACGATGAACTAGGTGCAGGTTCTATGACTGGACTTCCAATCATTGAGACCAAGGCAAACGACGTTTCTGCATACATTCCAACCAACGTAATTTCGATTACCGATGGTCAGATCTTCTTGCAGTCAGACTTGTTCAACGCTAACCAGAGACCAGCTATTGACGTAGGTATTTCTGTTTCTCGTGTTGGTGGTGCGGCTCAGGTTAAGGGAATCAAGAAGGTTTCTGGAACATTAAAACTAGAGCTAGCTCAGTACCGTTCCCTAGAAGCATTCGCAATGTTCGCTAGCGACCTAGATGCTGCTTCACGTCAGCAGCTTGCTCGTGGTGCACGTCTAATGCAGCTTCTAAAGCAGCCCCAGTATTCTCCATACCCAGTTGAAGAGCAGACAGTTTCTATCTGGGCTGGTACAACAGGCAAGCTTGATGAAGTTCCAGTTGAAGACATCTTGAGATTCGAAAGCGAATTGCTTGACTACCTTCGTCGCAACTCACAGGTTCTAACAACCATCCGCGAGACAAACGATCTAAAGGATGACACTGTTGCAGCCCTAGAAGCAGACGTAGTGAAGTTCAAGAAGAGCTTCCTAACCGGTGTTGGTAAGCCTCTATCATCAGTGGGCAACGAGTCAGTTGCGGCTATTGATGAAGAAGAAGTTGACCAAGAGAAGATTGTGAAGCAGAAGCGCTAATCAAGCGTTTTTGATTTCAAGAGAAAGATAGGAATAAGACATGGGAGCGCAACTTCGGGTCTATAGGCAGAAGATTAAATCTGCTCAGACGACCAAGAAGATCACTCGAGCCATGGAGTTAATTTCAGCCTCACGCATTTACAAAGCACAACAGCGTTTGACTGCAGCTAACCCATATTCTCGAGCGATTACTCGTGCCGTGTCTGCTGTTGCTACCTTCTCTAACATCGAGCACCCGCTAACAACAGAGCCTAAGGAAATCCGCAGATCGGCTGTGGTTATCTTCACAAGCGACCGTGGTCTAGCTGGTGCATTCTCAACTAACGTTCTAAAGGAATCAGAGCAGCTAACTCAGCTTCTAAAGGACCAGGGTAAGGATGTTGTTTACTACCTAGTTGGTCGTAAGTCAGTTGGCTTCTTCTCATTCCGCAAGCGTGCTGCTATTCGTAGCTGGACCGGTGGAACAGATCTTCCAGTATTCACAACAGCAGAAGAGATTTCTAACGCAGTTGTTGATGCCTTCAACTTAGGTTACGAAGACGGCGGAGTAGACGAGATTCACTTGGTCTACAACAAGTTCGTATCTATGATCAGCCAGGAACCACAGGTTGTTCGTTTGCTTCCTCTGGAAATCGTTGAAGGTGTTTCAAAGCCTGAAGAGAACGAAATCTTCCCACTGTATGAATTTGAGCCAGATGCGTCAAAGGTTCTAGATGCACTGCTTCCTGTTTACATCGAATCACGTATTTTCAACGCAATGTTGCAGTCAGCTGCAGCAGAGCACGCAGCAAGACAAAAAGCAATGAAGTCAGCTACTGAAAACGCTGACAAGTTAATCAAGAACTACACAAGGTTGAGCAACTCTGCTCGACAGTCAGAAATTACCCAACAGATTTCCGAAATCGTTGGTGGTGCCGACGCACTTGTCGACACCAGCGACAAAGAATAGAAAGATAGAAGAAAATGGCCGAGAACAAGAACACTGCTACCGGACGTATTGCCCGCGTAACAGGTCCTGTGGTTGACATCGAGTTTCCGCACGATGGTATCCCAGGTATCTACAACGCTCTGACCACTGAGATCACTCTGGATGGTGAGGTTTCAATCCTTACCCTAGAGGTAGCTCAGCACCTTGGAGATGACCTAGTCCGTGCGATTGCACTGAAGCCAACCGATGGTTTGGTTCGTGGACAAGCAGTATCTGACACAGGTGCACCTATCTCTGTTCCAGTAGGTGATGTCACAAAGGGTAAGGTATTCAACGTAACCGGTGACATCCTGAACGGTAAGCCAGGCGACAAGGTTGAAGTAACCGAGCGCTGGCCAATCCACCGCCTACCACCTGCATTCGACCAGCTTGAGTCAAAGACTGAGATGTTCGAGACCGGAATCAAGGTTATTGACCTTCTAACCCCATATGTTCGTGGTGGAAAGATTGGTCTATTCGGTGGTGCTGGTGTTGGTAAGACAGTTCTTATCCAGGAAATGATCTACCGTGTAGCAGAAGACCACGATGGTGTATCTGTATTCGCCGGTGTTGGTGAGCGTACCCGTGAAGGTAACGACCTTATCGACGAAATGACTGAGTCAGGTGTTATCGACAAGACAGCACTGGTCTTCGGTCAGATGGATGAGCCACCAGGCACCCGTCTTCGTGTTGCATTGTCAGCTTTGACAATGGCTGAGTACTTCCGTGATGTTCAAAAGCAGGACGTTCTTCTGTTCATTGACAACATCTTCCGCTTTACTCAGGCAGGTTCTGAGGTTTCTACACTGCTAGGCCGCATGCCTTCAGCGGTAGGTTACCAACCAAACCTTGCAGATGAGATGGGTCTTCTACAGGAGCGCATCACATCTACTCGTGGACACTCGATTACATCTCTACAGGCTATTTACGTACCTGCCGATGACTACACCGACCCAGCCCCTGCAACAACATTCGCTCACCTTGATGCAACAACAGAGTTGAGCCGTGAAATTGCTTCTAAGGGTCTATACCCAGCTGTGGATCCACTAACTTCAACTTCACGTATTTTGGACCCACGCTTCATTAGCGCTGACCACTATGCAACAGCTACAAGAGTGAAGCAGATTCTCCAGAAGAACAAAGAACTTCAGGAAATCATTGCGATTCTTGGTGTTGAAGAATTGAGCGAAGAGGACAAGATCACGGTATCTCGTGCTCGTCGTATCCAGCAGTTCCTTTCCCAGAACACATACATGGCGGAGAAGTTCACCGGTGTTAAGGGTTCAACAGTTCCTCTAAAGGAAACCATCGAAGGCTTCTCAGCTATTGCTAACGGAGACTTCGACAACGTAGCAGAACAAGCGTTCTTCAACGTTGGTGGTTTGGAAGACGTTGAGCGTCAATGGGCAAAGATTCAGGCAGAGACCTCTAAGTAATGAAGACTCTTCGTGTTGAACTAGTAGCTGCTGACCGAGCTGTATGGTCAGGGGATGCCAAGATGGTTATCGCTAAGACTGTTGAAGGTGAGATTGGTCTTCTACCAGGACACGAGCCTATGCTTGCAATCTTGGCCTCAGGTGATGTTCGCATCACCTTGCCAACTGGCGAAAACATCAAGGCAACAGCTGCTGAAGGTTTTCTTTCAGTGGAGCACGATGTAGTAACCATCGTTGCTAGAGATGCTCAGCTAGCCTAAAGATCTAAAGGAAAAACCCCCGAGATAATCTCGGGGGTTTTCTCATTTGTTTGTAAGGCGCTTCAGAAGATTACTTGCCCCTAGGTACGATTTCAATGTGAGAGCCGTCAATGCTTGGAGCACTTCCTAAGTATCCGGTTTCATCGAAGTAGCTATAGCCAGGCACTACCCATGTTTTTCCATTGACATCAAAGATTGTGACTTGGGTTGCTTCTGCCCTTGTTACCTTTACGTTGATCTTTATAGGACCTGAATCACCATTTTCCTTCTTCTGTTGAAGCTTCAATTGCTCTTCGTATGGCATTCCGATTATTGATTTCTCACTGTATTTGATAGGCGGCTCACCACTAGGGTAGGCGTTTAACTCAGTTAAGCGCTTTATAGACTGCTCTGCGTTCAGAGTTTTGTAGAGCCCAAAATCTTGAATGCTGAAAATAGTACCGAAAAACATCGATACTTTGCTTGACCCAGTAGACCAATGCATCTCGATGGCCCAAGGAGTCTTTTCGCCACCCAATACAAGGTTTGAAATAACAACGCGGCCGTAATCGTATTCCTTAACAACTGAGAAGTAATCTCTATCGCTAAGTTCTGGAAGACTACTTCCGGAGTTTATCCCTAACTTTCCTAGAAGTGCTTTAGAGTATTCAAGAACTTCAGAGTTTGAAGGCATTGCCTCGTATGTGATCGAATCGCAATCCAGATTTCTAGGTTTAGAGACTTGGCAGAGTGACCAGTTATCCGATTCGGGGTTGTTGTAGGCAATCTGTGTGCCGTAAAGAGAAGTTCCAGCAAAGACATTTTTGCCTGTATCCGATCCAGCAACATACCGCACAAATGAATCATTTTCCTTTGCAAATCTAACCGGCTCGGTTAGATTGAACTCTTTTTTCAGAATGCCTGCAAGTTCAAGCTCTCGCCCAGATGAAGAAAGAGCATACACAGTGCCTTCTGTTGCATTGTTTGTGTTGTCAAAGGCTGTCGTATAGTTCCAAATAACCTTTTCTCCCACCAGAGGGCCCATGTCGTTGCATCTGAGTGTGGCGAAATGACAGTCAGAAGCCGAGCTGGTGCCCATTTGTGCGTGTTGGTTAGTGCCTTGGGAGTTTGTGGTTTGAATTCGCAGAATAAGGTCTGGGCTTGAGGTGGTCAAGCTCTGAAATTGAAAAGCCAAGATAGAAGCGATAACAGGGGCGGCAATCAATGACGCTTTCACTCGTAAACTCATTGGTCCGCGACTTGTCTTCGCATGTTTTGTTTTACTCAATTGAAGGAGTTGTTCGACCCTATCTGGAGAACTGTCTGAAGGCTTCGCGGCCGATAGCCTCGCTATAAGTGCATCTTCGTTGTTATTTTTTAGGTTCATATAACTTAGTGTCCCTCTTCGGCTGTATCTTGCAATATTTTGGCAAGGCGATCTCTAGCTCGCTTTAGTCGCACGCTTACATTCGCTTTAGTGATGCCCAATACTTCAGAAATCTCAGAAATTGACATTTCGTGCCAAGCCAGCAGTAGAAGGAGTTCTCGATCCCTCGGTTTCAATTTGGCCATAGCGGTAGTGAGCTCCAAGTCCTTTAGAAACTCAGCCTCGGCCGAGAGTGAATCTAATGGCACAAGGTCTCTCAAGTGGCGCTTTCCCGTATTGTTGCGCCTTTCAAGGTTTCGAAGCAAGTTTCTAGCCGTCAGGATAAGAAAGGGAAGCAGTGGGTCGTGGGATAGGTCTGAGTGCCGCCCAGGAATACGGGCGTACTTCTGCCAGGCAATTGCTATGGCTTCTGAGCAGATATCGTCCACATATTGGTTTTGCGTTCTTGACTTTACATACAAATCCAAGGATGGGATGCAATTTCGGAGGCGTTGGGAGAACTCCAATTCATTCGCTGACATGGGCCTCCTGCTATTCCCCTATATAACTAAATGTCGCTAGTTGCCCAATTCTTGCAGAACTTCTTCATTTTTTGTCTGGCGCACCCGTTCGCTTAATCTCTTGTCTTTGCTCTTCAACAATCAACACTGAATTGTGTGCAGAAGGAGCAAAGATCTCATTCATGGCAAACATGGCTGAACTTATTGAACCTCCAGGTCGCTTCTTTGCCTTCTTATTTCTATGGCTTGCTGGCAGGCCAATAATTAGAGCAATGGCAGAAATCGAGCCCAAAACGATCAGAAGCTCCATGACTGGTTAGTCCTGTTCAGGTCTTCTCTTGGCAGGGGCTTCTCTGCGGTTTGCTGCAGGAACCCACTTGATGTCGCCACCGTGCTTGATGTTTGCGTATCTTGCTAGAACGAATAGCAGGTCGCTAAGACGGTTTAGGTACTTCACAGCAGTCAGGCTTACACCACCGTTGGTGTGTCCCTTCTTGCCAGGCTCAGTGCCATGAGCTTCGATAGCGTGCCAGGTGGCACGTTCTGCTCTTCTAACAACAGTTCTAGCCAGGTGAAGACCTGCTGCTAAACCTGATCCACCAGGGATGATGAAGGAGTCAAGTTTCTCTAGTTCAGCGTTGTATTTATCAATTGCTGCTTCTAGAGCATCAATCCAAATTGCATCAACACGTAGAGGTTCGTATTCATAGTGTTCGTTCAAAGGGTTGGATAGGTCTGCACCTAGGTCGAATAGATCGTTCTGGATCTGAGAAAGAAGATCAAGGGTCTCTTTGTCGAACTCATTCTGAGCAAGGGAGACAGCAACACCAATGGCTGAGTTAGCCTCATCGACATCGGCATAAGCTTCGATGCGAGGGTCGGTCTTCCTAACTCGGCTGAAGTTGCTCAGTCCTGTTAGGCCTTCGTCACCGGTTCGGGTGTATATCTTCGTAAGTTTTACCATGTTCTAAGTTTAGGCTTGTTACATGCTCTTATTGTTGCCTCCAAGCGAAACCAAGAAGATTGGTGGGACTAATCTCACTATTGAACAGGTCCACCTGAGCTATGGCCAGCTCAATGAAGCCAGAGACTTGGTCCTGGACACCCTAATCAAGGTTTGTAAGACTAAGGCGGGTGCAATAAAGGCTCTGAAGCTCAGCCCTAAGCAACTAGGGGATAGAGAACTAAACCTAGCCATCAGGCAAGCCCCAACCATGCCAGCCTTTGAAAGATACGAAGGCACCCTATACAAGGCAATTGGCGTGGATACCTTCACCCCGCATGAAGTGGAGATGATGAGAGCGAATGTTCTGATTCAAAGTGCTCTGTTTGGATTGCTTTCAGCAACCGACCGAATCCCGTGGTACAGGCTATCGGCTAACACAGCCCTTCCTAAACTGAGCCTCAAGAAGGTATGGCAGGAGCACCAGGGGGCAGCGTTCAATCGCTTAGTTGACATGCCAATTATTGACCTCAGGTCCAAGGCTTATGTCGATCTTGCCCCAATTCCTGAACACTTAGATTCCTATTGGGTGGAAGTTGTTGCTGAGGACAGCAAAGGACAGAGAAGAGCTCTCAACCATTTCAATAAGACAGCAAAAGGCGAATTTGTCGGAGCGTTTGTGAGAGCCAAGGAGGCACCAAAGACTTTGGCTCAGCTAAAAGCAGTAGCAAAGAAAGCTGGATTGGGTTTCGAAGTTGAGGGTAAGACTATCTATCTAATTACCTCTGAGGTAATCAGAGCCAAGTAGTTCGACTTAGGAAAGCTCTTTCCTGCGGTAGCAGCCAGGAGCATGGTCGTTTACGAATCCAGTTGCCTGCATCAATGCATACATAGTTGTTGACCCAACAAAGCCAAAACCTAACTTCTTTAGATGTTTGCTGAGTTGATCTGATTCAGAGCTGGTGGCTCGCCACTCAAAAGATTTAGTCGCAGTAGTTCGCTTTGATTGAGCGGGAGCAAAGCTCCAAACAATGTCGCTTATGCTTTCACCTTGTTTTTGTAATTCAAGAACGAGATTCGCATTATTGATGGTGCTTATGATTTTGGCTCTGTTTCGAATAATTCCAGCATCCAACATAAGTCTTTCAACATCAGCATCGTTTAACTTGGCAACCTTTTTGATGTTGAAGTTGTAAAACGCTTTCCTGAATGTTTCACGTCTCTTCAAGATAGTTATCCAAGAGAGTCCAGCCTGAAATCCTTCAAGAGTGATTCGTTCAAACATCTCCTGATCGCCAATGATTGGCACACCCCATTCGGTGTCGTGGTAGCGAACGTAAAGTTCATCTTTACCTGCCCACTTGCAGCGGGTTTTGCCATCCTCATGAGCAATTACGTGCTCACTCATTCTTTTGACGCAATGCCTTCAAGTTTCAAAAGAATTCTCTTAGTTGGAATGCCTTTGCCACCTGAGTAACCGGTAATTCTTCCACTAGCGCCAAGCACTCTGTGACATCCGACAATTAGAGGAATTGGGTTAGAGCCAACAGCACCGCCCACAGCTCTTGCTGCTAATGGTTTGCCAATTGCTTTGGCAATGTCTGCGTAAGTTTTGACTTGGCCAAACTTTATCTTTCCGATTTCTTTCCAAACAGATCTCTGGAAATCGGTTCCCTTTGACATGTCAATCGGGAAAGTGAACTTAGTTAGTTTGCCGGCGAAGTATGACTCCAGCTCTTTCTGAGCTTGAATCAAAACAGGACTTTGGCTCTTAGTCGCTTTCACACCAGACACGGCAATGTCTAAGGCGGATACTTTGCCGTTCACTTCAAACACCCTGATCATTCCGATAGGGGAGCTGAATGCGACGAATTCTTCTTTGCTTAGTTTCACATTTAGAGGATACCCAAACAAAAGAAGAACCCGATTATCCGTGATGCTTGGTGGATAACCGGGTTCTTCTAATGAACTTGTGGATTACATCAACTCGAACATCTTTCCAGCTTTGGTAAGGCTGTTTCTAAGTGTCTGCTCTAGTTCATCGAACTCCTTCTGACCAATGGTCAAAGGAGGAGCTAGCTGAACTACAGGGTCGCCACGGTCATCGGAGCGGCAATACAGTCCATTGTCATAGAGGTCATGACTTAGGAACTGACGCAGAAGCTTCTCAGATTCTTTATCGTTGAAGGTCTCTCTGGTTGTCTTGTCTCTAACCAACTCAATGGCATAGAAGTAACCAGCACCGCGGACGTCACCTACGATAGGCAGATCCTTTAGCTTGCTCAATGTCTTCTTGAAAGCAGCTTCATTGCGAGCAACGTTGCCAACTAGGTCTTCTTCATCGAAGATGTCTAGGTTCTCAAGAGCTACAGCACAAGCCACAGGGTGAGCTGCGAAGGTGTAACCGTGAGCGAAGATGTTTGTTCCGTGCTTGAACGGTTCGAACAACTTCTCAGTCAGCATTAGAGCGCCAAGAGGCTGGTATGCAGAGGTAATACCCTTTGCACAAACCAACATGTCTGGTTCTAATCCTCTAATCCGTAACGCTCGCTAGCGAACATGGTTCCGATACGTCCAAAACCATCGATTGTTTCATCCGCTACCAACAGAACATCGTACTTGTCGCAAATCTCGCGAACACGCTTGAAGTACGAAGGGGGAGAAGTGAAACAACCACCTGAGTTTTGAACTGGTTCAATGAAGAACGCAGCTACGGTGTCAGGATCTTCAAACAGAATCATTTCTTCAACTCTGTCCGCTGCCCACATCGCGAACTCTTCTTCGTTCTTGAAGTCATCCTGAGCTCTGTACCAGTTGGTGTTTGGAACTCTGAATGTGCTTGGAACTAGAGGCTCAAACATCTTCTTCATTGAAGGGATACCAGTTAGTGACAAGGCACCGTGTGA
>JBEDLY010000018.1:0-19813 GCA_041171365.1 Actinomycetota bacterium
GAAGAGAAGTCCGTGGCAAGCAAAACAGGCTGGCTAATTTCGACAACGCTAACTTGATGAGATCGGCCCAAGCCGCAGTAGCAGCTGGTCAAAGAGTTAAGCGTGCAATGGAGATCCTTGGTGATGACATTCCAGAGCATCTAAAGGTTGCAGGGGAGTTGCGATTAAATAACCGTGACGCCAGCCTTGATGATCTTGGAAGGCTAGCCGTCCCTCCTTTGACTAAGGATGCTATTGCGGGGCGTATCCGTCGTTTGCTGGCTTTAGCGGATAAAGTTGCAGCAGAGCAGGGAATTCCAAATACTGAGCTTGAATCTCAAGAGAACGACTAAATAGGAGCAAATCATGAGCAAATAGACAAGCACCACTTGGCTTACGTCAACGGTGCGAACTCAGCTTTAGACGCTCTTGCTGAAGCTAGAGAAAAGAACGATTTGACCATGGTGAACAAGTTCCAGAAGGACCTTGCATTCAACTTGGCTGGTCACGTCAACCACACAGTGTTCTGGAAGAACATGTCTCCTGAAGGTGGCGACAAGCCAACAGGCGATCTGGCAGCTGCTATCGACGAGTTCTTCGGCTCATTTGATGCTTTCAGAGCCCACTTCACAGCCAGCGCTCTGGGCATCCAGGGTTCTGGATGGTCAATTCTGGTTTGGGACATTTTGGGTCAAAAACTGATCATCGAGCAGCTTTATGACCACCAGGGCAACCTTTCAGTTGGCTCAATCCCACTATTGATGCTGGACATGTGGGAGCACGCCTTCTACCTGGACTACCAGAACGTGAAGCCAGAGTACGTAAAGGCCTTCTGGAACATCGTTAACTGGGCCGACGTTCAGGCTAGATTCCTCGAGGCTAGCAAGAACACATCAACTCTTCTGCTACCCTAAAAGCAAGGTATCCCACCCAACGTTGAGTGGTTTGAAGCCAATACACCCCTCAAAATGCACCCCTACCGGTGCCTGAAATAACGGAGAAAAACTATGACCACACGCGTTGGAATTAACGGTTTTGGACGCATTGGAAGAAACTTCCTACGTGCAGAACTAGCTAAGGGTACTGATCTTGAGATCGTCGCAGTAAACGACCTAAGCGATCCAAAGGGTCTAGCTCACCTTCTAAAGTATGACTCCGTAACTGGTCGTTTGAACATGGATGTAACTGTTGAAGGACAGAACATTCACGTTGGCGGAACCACTATCAAGGTATTGGCTGAGCGTGACCCAGCAAACCTAGGTTGGGGAGATCTAGGCGTTGACATCGTAATCGAGTCAACCGGTCGTTTCACAGATGCTAAAGATGCCATCAAGCACATTGAAGCAGGAGCTAAGAAGGTAATCATCTCTGCTCCAGCAACTGGTGAAGATGCAACCTTCGTTATTGGTGTGAACGAACACCTATACGATCCTGCAAACCACCACATCATCTCAAACGCATCTTGCACAACAAACTGTCTTGCTCCGTTAGCAAAGGTCTTCAACGACACTTTCGGAATCGTAAACGGTTTGATGACTACTGTCCACGCTTACACTGCTGACCAGAACCTACAGGATGGTCCACACAGCGACCTTCGTCGTGCTCGTGCAGCAGGTATCAACATCGTTCCATCTTCAACCGGAGCGGCTAAGGCTCTTGGACTAGTTCTTCCAGAACTTAAGGGCAAGCTAGATGGTTTCGCACTTCGTGTTCCAGTTCCAACAGGATCTATCACTGACCTAACTCTTGTTTCTCAGAGAGAAGTAACTGTTGAAGAGATCAAGGCTGCTTACAAGGCTGCAGCTGCAGGTCCGCTAAAGGGAATCCTGATGTACACAGAGGACGAGATTGTATCTAGCGACATCGTGACAGACCCACACTCATCAATTTTTGATGCTGGTTTGGTTCGCGTTATCGGTGGCACAACAGTCAAGCTTTCTTCTTGGTATGACAACGAGTGGGGTTACTCAAACCGCCTTGTTGATCTAACCGAGCTTGTTGCAGCAAAGCTCTAATTCACCAATGCGCACACTAGCTGACCTTCCAGACCTAAAGTCAAAGCGGGTAATTGTCCGCTGCGATCAAGGATTACAGACGATGGCAGAATCCTTGCATCTCTGCCTACCTTGAACCACCTCTTGGGTCTTGGTGCGAAGGTGATTGTTATTAGTCACCTTGGTCGCCCAGATGGAGCGCCAGTTAGCAAGTACTCCCTTGAACCTGTTGCCTCACGCCTTGGAGAACTACTGGACACCACTGTTTCATTCAGTGCAACCACAGTTGGTGAAGAGGCTCAAGCGGCTGTAGAAAACCTTCAAGATGGTCAAGTACTTGTTCTAGAGAACCTACGTTTCAACGCAGGGGAGACTGCAAAGGAAGCCAGCGAAAGAACAGCATTCGCAGAGCACCTAGCTCAGTTTGGCGACTTCTTCGTAAGCGATGGCTTCGGTGTTGTTCACCGCAAACAAGCCTCTGTGTATGAACTACCAGGTTTGCTTCCGAGTGTCGCTGGATTCTTGATTGAAAAGGAACTTGAGGTTCTAACGAGGCTGACTGTGAACCCAGAAAGACCTTATGCTGTTGTTCTTGGTGGTTCTAAGGTTTCAGACAAGTTAGGCGTAATTGATCACCTGCTTCCTCACGTTAATCAACTGCTAATCGGTGGTGGAATGGTGTTCACTTTCCTTGCTGCATTAGGACACAAAGTGGGCTCAAGTCTTCTAGAGGTTGATCAGATTGAAACTGTCAAGGGATATCTAAAGCGAGCAGTAGAGCTTGGTGTTGAAGTTGTCTTACCGACAGACATCGTTGTCGCAAGCAAGTTCGGTGCTGATGCTGAGGTTGCTATCACCAGTTCTTCCGACATTGAAGAAACACCATTTGGTTCTTCTGGATTGGGGCTCGACATTGGACCAGAGAGCGCGGCAGCTTTCGCTGATGTTATTCGTTCTGCCAAAACAGTTTTCTGGAATGGCCCTATGGGCGTATTCGAGATCGATGCGTTCGCTAATGGAACCAATCAGATTGCTCAGGCTCTTAGCGAGGTAGAGGGTCTCTCTGTAGTTGGTGGCGGAGATTCAGCTGCCGCAGTTCGCATACTTGGATTTGAAGATTCACAGTTCTCCCACATTTCTACCGGTGGTGGAGCAAGCTTAGAGTTCTTAGAAGGTAAGACAATGCCAGGATTAGAGGTTTTGAAGTGAGTGTAGAAAGAGTTCCGTTCATCGCAGGTAACTGGAAGATGAATCTAGATCACCAACAGGCCATTGCTTTGGTTCAAAAACTGTCTTGGACTCTAGCTGACGCTAACCATGATTACACCAAAACAGAAGTTGCAGTATTTCCACCTTTCACAGATCTTCGTACTGTTCAGACCCTGATAAGCGCCGAAAAGTATTCGATATCGCTTGGTGCTCAAGATCTTAGTCAGCATGACTCTGGTGCATACACAGGTGAAATTGCAGGTTCATTCCTAAAGAAACTAGATGTTCAGTACGTTCTTATCGGCCACAGTGAACGTAGAAACTATCACAACGAAGATGACGCTGTGGTGCAGGCAAAGGTTGCGGCAGCTTTCAAGAATGGCCTTATTCCAGTCATTTGTGTTGGGGAAACACTAGAAGAGCTCGAGGCTGAAGGACAAAGCGCTGTTCCAGTTCGCCAGATCCTCGCTGCTTTGTCAGGACATTCCAAGGTAGGCGAGTTCATAGTCGCGTATGAGCCTGTTTGGGCAATCGGAACCGGACAGGTAGCAACTCCTGAACAGGCTGCAAGTGTTGCGGCAAAGATTCGTGAGGCTGTTGAAGGCCTGCTGGGCCCTGAAATCGCCCAAAGTACAAGGATTCTCTACGGAGGCTCTGTAAAGGCTGCAAACGTGGCTGGATTCCTAAGAAGCCCTGAAGTTGACGGTGTTTTGGTTGGCGGAGCTAGCCTAGATGTCGAAGAGTTCGCAGGCATATCTCGATTCCTAAAGCACCTGACCTTATAATTTACAAGGGAGCGTAGATGGCTCCCGGAAACGAAAGAACAGACAAATGACCGGAATTATCATCGCGTTGAACATCCTTCTGGGTGTAACAAGCCTTCTACTGACATTGCTTATCCTTCTTCACAAGGGTCGCGGTGGCGGTCTTAGCGACATGTTTGGTGGCGGAATCAACAACACAATGGGTTCATCAGGTGTAGCAGAGCGAAACCTCAACAGAATCACCGTAATTCTTGGGCTTGTCTGGGTCGTAACAGTAATCATTCTTGGCCTTGCGTCAACATATTCTTGGGTATAACTTATGAGCGGTAATTCAGCGGCGATCAGAGGTTCTCGTGTCGGTGCGGGGCCGATGGGTGAGCAGGACAACGGCTTCCAGGCCGAGAGAGTAACCATCAGTTACTACTGCTGCAACAACCACAGTTTTAGTGCTTCATATGCTTCAACAGTGGATGCTGCTGAAATCCCAGTTGAGCAGGACTGCCCACACTGTGGTCTTCCAGCAGGTCAGGATAAGGACAATCCTCCACAGATTGCAAAGCACGAGCCATACAAGACTCACCTTGCTTACGTAAAAGAAAGAAGAACTGCTCAGGAAGCTAAAGATCTTCTAGATGAGGCTGTAGCTCTAGTTAGAGAACGTCGCGTTCGATTGCTAGCTGAAGCAAAGGCAGAAGCCAAAAAAGCAGCTAAAACCAAAAAGGCTTAGTTAGCAACTCCAGAATGCAGCTCCTGCTGCTTCATCAATAATCCACAAAGTCTCACCACGAGCTGAAACTTGAGCTGCTGGCAGTTGGCATTCAGGATCTCTGTGGACGGATTCGACGGCTTCAGCCTTATCAATACCCGCAACAACGAAGATGATCTTCTCCGATTGGTTGATGAGATCCATACTGAAGCTCAGTCTTTGTGCTGGAGGCTTAGGGGAGTCACTGACTGAAACAATGAGTTCCTTCTCAAGTTGCTCTCCAGGGAACAGCGACGCCACGTGACCATCCGGACCCATACCTAAAATAGTTAAATCCATTCTTGGTTCAGAATCGCCAAACACCGCTTTGATGTGAGATTCAAACTGAGCTCTAGCGACCTGAAGCTCCAAGTTGTCATTTGCTGATGGAAATTCGTGCAGATGCCCTGGTGCTATTTCTATCGAATCTAGTAAAGCCAAACGAGCTTGATTTGCATTCCTATCTGCAGAATCACTGGCGACAAATCTCTCATCACCCCACCAGAAATGAATCTTTGACACGTCGACCTGACTCGATGGAAGCTCCTTCGCTAAGACATCGAGGGAAAGAATCCCTACAGTTCCACCGGTTAGAGCGATGTGTGCTGAACCCTTGGCAGAGATGACGTCCTCAAGAGTTTGAAGAATCTCATCTGTCGCCTGAGTGGCAACGTCTAATGCATTTACTGCTTTGCGTACTTCGACAGATTTCATGTCAAACTCTCTGACTTGGTAATTACTTGTTCTTGAAACCAGAAAGAATCAAAGAACCGAAGGCGTCATCACTGTCAAGACGTCTTAGATCCTCAATAAGACAGTCACGCAGAGATCTACGAGGTAGGTTGATGTCTCTTGTTGGCTGTGAAGGCTGAATCAGTGTTGCTACATCAGGAGCGTTTCGTACGATGTCAATGTCACCAGAAGCTCGTTGAAGTTTAACTCCCTTGATTCCCGAAACCGCTTTTCCTCTGTCAGTTCTAACCAGTTCAACTTCGACACCTAGTTTCAAACCAAGCCATGCAGCAAGTAGGTCGGTACTAGGAGAGTCAACTGCACCGGTAACAACGACTCCAGTAATTGGATCGTAAGGTGGCTGATCTAGGATCGCGGCTAGTTGTGCTCTCCATAGAGTCAATCTGGTCCAAGCAAAATCGCTGTCGCCAGGCTCATAGTTGTTAGCAAGAGATACCAACCAAGCGTGAGGATCTGGCTGGCTAGCAGCGTCAGTAATCCTGCGCTGGGCGATTCTTCCAATAGCTGAAGTAGATGGCTTATCTGGTGCTTCACCAGGCCACCAAGCAACCACAGGAGCGTCCGGTAGCAGTAGACCTGTTACCAAGCTCTCTGGATCACTAGCAGCTTCACCGTAGGCTCTAAGCACGATAACTTCAGATGCTCCAGCATCGCCACCAACTCTAATCTCAGCGTCGAGTCTAGGCTCAGACTTGCTTTGAGAATCTTCATCAGCCAGAACAATGATTCGGCAGGGGTGAGCTCTAGAGGCTTCGTTCGCAGCTGTAATAGCTTCTTCAATACCCGAGAACTTTGTCTGCACAAGAAGAGTTAGAACTCGTCCTAGTGCAACGGCTCCACCTTCCTCGCGGATGGTGACTAGCTCACGTGAAATCAGGGATGATGTCGTGTTTGAAAGATTCTTAATCATGGACGTCTCCAAGCTCTGCCATCGGCAGCCATCATTTTGTCAGCTGAATCTGGACCCCATGTTCCAGGTCTGTAGGGTTCTGGCTTGCCATTTTTAGTCCAGTACTCTTCAATCGGGTCAAGAATCTTCCATGAGAGTTCTACTTCTTCATGACGAGGGAACAGGGGAGGATCACCAAGAAGGACATCGAGGATTAGTCTCTCGTAAGCTTCTGGACTAGCTTCAGTGAAGGCATGCCCGTAGCCAAAGTCCATGGTCACATCTCTAACCTGCATTCCAACACCAGGAACCTTAGAACCAAAACGAATAGTTACACCTTCGTCTGGCTGAACTCGAATTACTAGAGCGTTCTGTCCTAAGGCAGATGTTTGACTTGCACCGAAGATTTGCTGAGGAGCTCTCTTGAACACAACAGCGATCTCAGTTACTCGTCTGCCCAGTCTCTTTCCTGCTCGAAGGTAGAAAGGAACCCCAGCCCATCGACGTGTATTGATGTCTAGTCTCATAGCGGCAAAAGTCTCAGTTACTGACTCAGGATTCATACCTTCTTCATCTAAGAATCCAGTAACTTTCTCTCCACCTTGCCAACCACCAACGTATTGTCCACGTGAGGTGTGCTTACCTAGATCTTCCGGAAGTCGAACAGCAGACAGAACCTTTTCCTTTTCTGCTCTCAGATCAGCTGCATCGAATGACACAGGCTCCTCCATTGCAGTAAGTGCAAGAAGTTGTAGCAGGTGGTTCTGAATAACATCCCTAGCAGCACCAATACCGTCGTAGTAACCAGCTCGTCCACCAACACCGATATCTTCAGCCATAGTGATTTGAACGTGGTCGATGTAGTTGTTGTTCCACAGCGGTTCATACAACTGGTTAGCAAATCTAAGAGCAAGAATGTTTTGAACGGTTTCTTTACCTAGATAGTGGTCGATGCGGAAGATTGAGTCAGCAGGGAACACAGATTCTACAACTTCATTTAGTTCACGAGCAGACTGCAGATCATGTCCAAATGGCTTCTCAATAACAACTCGACGGAACTGATCAGGCTTTGGATCTGCTAGACCTGAACGTGAAAGCTGCTGTGTTACAAGTGGGAATGCCTTTGGCGGGATGCTCAAGTAGAAAGCGTGGTTTCCATTGGTTCCACGTTCTGCATCTAGAGTTTCAATTACTTCGCGAAGTTTGTCGAATGCAGCTTCATCACCGAATTCACCAGAGACGAATCTAATTCCTCGAGATAGCTGCTCCCAGATTTCTTCACTCCAAGGAGTTCTTGCATTTCCCAGTCTCTTCTGGCAAAGCCTACGAGTGAAAAGCCAGGTGGAAGAAGGCCGCGATTCGCTAGGTCATAAACAGCAGGCATCAACTTCTTGCGACTTAGGTCTCCTGTGACACCGAAAATGATGAGCCCAGATGGCCCTGCAATTCGATTGAGTCTTCGATCTAAAGGGTCTCTAAGCGGATTTAGGCCCGGACCTAATTTCACTTCACTCATTAAGATGTTTCTCCTTAGCCGATTGCTCGCAAGATTGTGTTGAAGTCTTCAACTGGGTTATTAAGAGTCAGGGTCAGAACTGGTCTTCCAAGTTCTGCAAGAACTTTTGCGTCACCAGCTGCTTGAGATGCAATTAGTTCACCGAATGTGAAATCCCTGCCTGGCACTTGAACGTCCTGATTGGTTTTAGCTACTAGTTGAAGGAACACACCCTGTCTTGGCCCTCCCTTATGGTACTGACCAGTTGAGTGAAGGAAACGCGGAGCCCAACCAAAAGTTGTTGGTCTATCAGAAACAGAGGATAGAGCATCTCTTAGTGCTTCAGCGCTAACAGAAGCTGTTCTGTCCATGTATGCATGAACTGAAATGTAGCCATCTGAGGAGAGCTCAGAGAGCAACTTAACTAGGGCTGTCGGAATACCTGAGACACCGTCTAGGTTCAACTGCAAAGAACTTACCTCGATTGAGTCAAAGGTGTATTCGCTTTGAGTAGCTGCCGAACGTTGCTCAAGCATTCCTCGCGCTGCAATCTTTGCCGATTCAACATCTGGCTGATCGAAAGGGTTAATTCCAATCAGACGGCTTGCAACTGCGGTAGCAAATTCCCAAAGCAAGAATTGAGCACCGAGGGGAGCAACGAGGCTTACACCTTCATCTAGAACAGCATGTTCTGTTGATGAAATCTTCACCAAAAGCATGTCATTGAGTTCAGCAAAAGTCTCATAGCTTGAGGCCTGAAGAACTACTGGCAAGATACCAAGTGAGTTTTTACCTGTGGATTCAGCAACTAGCTGCTCAATCCAATCTCCGAAACCAGGCAGGCTTGATTGTTCAGCGATTAGACCAATCTTGTCTTTCAGCTCTTTGCCATTTGAAGATCTAGCTAGTGCAGCACCAAGAATCAAGCCAGGGTTCGTGCTGTCATCAGAACTCAATGCTGCTAGAACATCGTTTCCTTCATTTAGGAGTTTCTGAATGTCCACTCCAGCCAAACCTGATGGAACAAGACCAAAGGCTGTGAGAGCAGAGTAGCGTCCACCGACTGTTGGATCCGCATTGAAAACCTTGTAGCCATCTGCCTTCGCGGCAGCTTCCATCGGCGAACCTGGGTCAGTAACGATAACGATGCGTTCAGTCTTTTCAATACCGGCAGCGGTGAATGCCTGCTCAAAGATTCTCTTTTGAGAATCTGTTTCGACAGTTGAACCTGATTTTGATGAGACGATGATTGCTGTCTTCTCGATGTCAACTGCAACGACTGAACTGACTTGGTCGGGGGAGGTTGAATCTAGAACAACTAGTTCAACTCCGTACTTGTTTGTGATGACCTCAGGAGCAAGAGATGATCCACCCATTCCACAGAGAACGAAACGTGTGATGCCCTTGGCTCTGTAAGCATCTCTTAGCTCAAGGATCTCTGACACCAAAGGCTGTGAATCGCTTGCAGAGGTAACCCAACCTAATCTGATTGATGACTCTGCTTCTGCTTCCTTACCCCAAAGTGTGAAGTCCTTAGCAGCGATTCTGCTTGCTACCTTGTCTGCAACCAAAGAATCAATAGTTGCTTCAACTGCTTGCGAAGCTGAGCCGAAGGCTCTAACACTAATGGACATTATTTTGATTCCTTTAGAGCTGCATCTACAGATTCAACAAGCTCATTCCAAGAGATGATGAATTTATCTACACCTTCAGTTTCAAGAAGTTCTGTGACTTCGTCGTAAGAAATTCCAAGTGATTCGATTGAATCAAGAATCGCTTTGGCATCACCGTAGGTTCCAGAGATGCTGTTTGCTGGTACAACTCCGTGATCGAACACAGCTTCCATAGTTTTTTCAGGCATAGTGTTTACAAGCTCAGGTGCGATTAGCTCAGTTACGTAAAGTGTGTCGCTAAGTGCAGGATCTTTAACACCGGTCGAAGCCATAAGCGGCCTTTGCTTGTTGGCACCAGCTGATGCCAATGCGCTCCAGTCAGCCTTAGCAAACTCAGTCTCGAAAACTTCATAGGCTAATCTCGCGTTAGCTAGAGCTGCCTTGCTCTTTAGAGCAACCGAATCTTCTGTGCAAAGAGCTACAAGTCTCTTGTCGATTTCTGTGTCAACACGTGATACGAAGAATGAAGCAACTGAGTGGATCTTTGAAAGATCTTTACCCGCTGCGTGAGCAAGAGCGATTCCTGCTTTATACGCTTCGATTACTTCGCGGTAGCGCTGAAGAGAGAAAATCAAAGTTACGTTTACGCTGATGCCGTTTGAAATAACTTCGGTGATTGCTGCAAGACCGGCTTTAGTAGCAGGAATCTTAATCATGACGTTCTCACGATTGACCTTTGCAAAAAGCTCTTTAGCCTGAGCAACAGTTCCTGCGGTGTCGTTAGCTAACCCTGGTTCAACTTCGATCGAAACGCGACCATCGAAACCATTGCTTGATGCATAGACTCCAGCGAAGATGTCACAAGCGTCAGCAACATCCTTTGTGGTGATTTCGAAGATTGCCTCTGCTGCGGATGCTCCAGCATGAGCTAGTTCTGAAACTTGAGCTTCATAACCTTCACCTTTACCAATTGACTGAGCAAAGATAGTTGGGTTAGTGGTAACACCAACAACGTTTCTTGAGGTGATTAGATCAGCAAGTGCTCCAGAAGAAATTCTGGTTCTTGACAGATCATCTAGCCAAATGCTGACGCCGTTTGCTGCTACCTGAGCTAGGGGACTGGTCATTGTTATTTCTCCTGTTTACTTAGTTGCTTAGTGATTTGTGTGCAGCAGCGATAACTGCTTCTGTGGTCATACCGAATTCTCTGAAGAGAGTCTTGTAGTCAGCAGATGCGCCGAAGTGCTCAATAGAAACACTCTCGCCTGAGCGACCGACATACTTGCTCCAGCCAAGTGACAGACCAGCTTCAACTGAAACTCGAGCTGCAACACCAGATGGAAGAACAGATTCCTTGTAGTCCTCTGACTGCTCATCGAACCATTCAACACAAGGTGCTGACACAACGCGAGTCTTGATGCCCTCTGCTTCTAGCTGAGTTCTTGCCTCAACAGCAAGCTGAACTTCAGACCCAGTTGCGATAATAATCAGTTCTGGCTTTGAATTTGAGGCGTCAATCAGTGTGTAAGCACCCTTTGCAGTGTTCTCAGCACTGGCGAATACCGAACCGGTTGAATCCACTTCTCCACGCTTGAACACTGGAATGTTCTGACGTGTCAGAGCAATACCTGCTGGGTTCTCTCTACGCTCAAGAATCGTCTTCCATGCATAAGCTACCTCGTTAGCATCACCAGGACGAACGATGTCTAGTCCAGGGATAGCCCTCAGAGTTGCAAGTTGTTCAACTGGCTGATGTGTTGGACCATCTTCACCAAGAGCGACGCTGTCGTGTGTCCATACAAAGATTGATGGAACCTTCATGAGTGCTGCTAGACGAACAGCTGGTCTCATGTAGTCGCTGAAGATCAGGAATGTTCCACCGAACGCACGAGTGTTACCGTGCAGAACGATACCGTTCAGGATTGCGCCCATTGCGTGCTCGCGAATACCAAAGTGAAGAACACGACCGTAAGGGTTTCCTGTCCATTCGTGAGTAGACCACTCAGCAGGAACGAAGGATTTTGCTCCTTCGATAGTTGTGTTGTTTGACTCTGCAAGGTCAGCTGATCCACCCCAAAGCTCTGGCATGACAGCAGCGATTGCGTTGATAATTTTTCCGCTTGCTGATCTTGTAGAAATCTCTGTTCCACCTTCAAACACAGGAAGGGCAGAAGCAAGTTCGTCTGGAGTCTTGCCAGATTGAACCCTGTCGTAAAGTTTCTTTTTTCCAGGGTTCGCACTAGCCCAAGCATCGAACCTTGCTTGCCACGCTGAACGTGCCTCGGCAGCTCTCGTTGCAGCGTTAGTTCTTGTGTGGTTGATAACCTCAGGCAGAACTTCAAATGTCTTCTCAGGGTCGAATCCGAGAGCTGTCTTAAGGCCAGCAAGTTCCTCAGCACCAAGAGCAGAACCGTGGATCTTTCCTGTGTTCTGCTTCTTAGGTGAAGGCCAACCAATGATTGTTCTCAAAGTGATTAGAGAAGGCTTGGTTGTTTCAGCTTTAGCCTTTTCAATTGCCGCATAAAGTTCTGCGATGTCTTCGCTGTAGTTTCCTGTCTTTTTCCAGTCAACTGTTTGTGTGTGCCAACCGTAAGACTGGTAACGAGCAGTCAAATCTTCAGTGAACGCAATGTTTGTGTCGTCCTCGATTGAGATCTGGTTGCTGTCATAAATGACAACTAGGTTTCCAAGTTGCTGGTGACCTGCTAGTGAAGCTGCTTCGCTAGTGACACCTTCTTGCATGTCGCCATCGCCAGCGATTACGTATACGAAGTGATCGAAAGCACTTTCACCCTTTGGTGTTTCTGGATCGAACAGACCACGCTCAAATCTTGCAGCATATGCGAAACCAGTAGCAGATGCTAAACCTTGACCTAGTGGGCCGGTTGTGATTTCAACACCCTTAGTGTGACCGTATTCTGGGTGACCAGGAGTAGCAGAACCCCAAGTTCTTAGTGACTTGATGTCATCTAGCTCTAGTCCGTAACCTGCCAAGTAGAGCTGGTTGTAAATAGTTAGGGATGAGTGTCCAACACTCAAGATGAAACGGTCGCGACCTGTCCACTTTTCGTCTGCAGGATCGTGTGTCATGACCTTCTGGAAGAGAAGATAGGCAACTGGAGCAAGTGAGATTGCTGTTCCAGGGTGTCCGTTTCCTACTTTTTCAACCGCATCTGCGGCTAGGACACGTGCGGTGTCTACTGACTTTGAATCTATGTTGTCCCAGATTAGTGACACAGCAAACTCTCTTTCGTTTCTTTGAGTATTTTCAACATCGGCAACCTTGCCGTCTCTGCACAACGCCAAAGAATCGATGACCACTGGCTGTTTTTGAGTGCCTTTGAAGTCTATACCCGTGTCGCATTTGATTACGGATATGTAACGGAAGAGTCTAATTCGCTTAGACTAGAGCCAATGACTTCGACCGAAACCACAAGACCTCAATCCACAAAGGGATCTATGTCCTTTGGCAGGAAGACTGCGGCGTATCTTGCTCTAACTAAGCCTCGAGTCATCGAATTACTGCTAATTACAACAGTTCCAGTGATGATTTTGGCTCAACAGGGCATTCCTAGCCTTTGGCTGGTTCTGGCCACTCTTGTTGGTGGATCCTTGAGTGCTGGTTCTGCTAACGCGTTCAACTGCATTATTGACACCGATATTGACAAAATCATGGGTAGAACTCAAAAAAGACCTCTTGTTACGGGGGAGTTGAACAAGCTTGAGGCCCAGATATTCGCCTATGCTATTGGAGTTTTGTCAGTTCTGTGGCTCGGATTCTTCGTCAACTGGCTATCCGCGGTCTTAGCTCTGTCAGCTCAGTTGTTCTACATCTTCGTATACACGCTGCTTTTGAAGCGTAGAACCGCTCAAAACATCGTTTGGGGTGGGGCAGCGGGTGCCATGCCTGTTCTAATAGGTTTCAGCTCCGTTACAGGGACTGTTACTTGGTCTGCAGCGGTCCTATTCCTCATGATTTTCCTTTGGACACCGCCTCATTACTGGCCTTTGTCTATCAAATACCTTGCTGACTACAAGGCTGCTGGAGTGCCAATGCTACCCGTGGTAGCCGAGGGCAAAAAGGTAGCAAGTCAGATCGTGATCTATAGCTACGCAATGGTCGCATCTACGCTGTTGCTAATACCAGTGCACCCGATGGGCCTCGTTTACACCATCACAGCCGTCGCTGGAGGCATCTGGTTCATTGTTGAGGCTCATCTGCTGCAGCAGAAGACTAAGGCTGGGGAAGTCAAGAACCCTTTGAAGCTCTTCCACTTCTCAATTACCTATTTGACTGTCTTGTTTATTGCTATCGGGGTTGACCCGCTAGTTTTCATCCCTGTTTTCTAGGACTAAACGTTCTTCAGTTCCTCTAAACGAGCTAGGGATTCATTGCGTTCTTCGTTGTGATCAACGATCTGAACAGGGTATCCGCCTTGATAACCATCAAATACTTCCCATGGCTCATGGGCTGAAGAGCCGTGTAAGTGCCTAAGTTCAGGGATGTATTTGCGAACATAATCGCCATTCGGGTCAAATTTCAACCCTTGAAGAATTGGGTTGAAGATCCTGTAGTAGGGAGATGCGTCAGTTCCACACCCAGCAGTCCACTGCCAACCGTGGGAGTTAGAAGCAGGATCGAAGTCACTTAGGTGCTTCTCAAAGTGTTCTGCACCTCTTGTCCATTCAATGTGGAGGTCTTTTACCAAGAACGATGCCACAATCATGCGAGTGCGGTTATGCATCCACCCCTCAGCCAGTAGCTGGCGCATTCCAGCATCAACCATTGGGAACCCAGTCTCGCCTTTGCACCAGGCTTCAAACCTTTCTTCTGCTTTGAGTCCTGAGTCGTATCTCAGTTGCTTGAAACGGGGCTCGTAGTAGTCATCCACTGTGTGCGGGTAGTGGTGCAAGACGTCAGCATAGAATTCTCGCCAGGCTATTTCTTTTCGGAAAACCTCGTGACCTGATGAATCATTTAGTTCAGCGAGAAGGGTTCTTGGATGTATCTCTCCATGAGCCAGTGCATGCGATAGTTGTGATGTTCCGCTTAGATCGGCTCTATTTCGCATCTGGTCATAGCTATCAAGGGCCCTGTCCTTGAACCTCTTGAAGGTTCTTAGAGCAAAATCTTCACCCGCAACAACCTTTAGAGGTGAGTCTTTGGTTGGCTTTCGAATATCTATACATTGGCTAAGTTTCAACCAGGTGATGTCTTTGGGTAGTTTCTTTGGCTGTACATCTGCCAAGGTTACCCAGGACTTATAGAAAGGCGTGTAAACGCGGTAATTTGTGCCGTCAGGCTTTCTAACAGTGCCAGGACGAACAGCGTAAGCAGAACCCACTAAATGCAGAGAAATGCCTTTAGATTCAAGGAACTTAGCAACAATAACCTGCTCTTCAACGCCTTTTGGATCGAAAGACTCTTGGGCGAACACAGAATTTGTCTTGATTTCGTTGCACCCGTGGACAAGTGCAGATGCGAATGCTTCGGTTGTCTTTGAGTCCGCAATGTGTAAGAGGTTTCCAATATCAGAGCTCAATGAACGTAGGGATTCGAAAAGACTATGCTGTCTGATGCCTTCTAAGGACTCAAAATCAGCTGTATCAAACTTGTAAATAGCTGCAACTTGACCAGCTTTGCCTTCTTCATAGGCAAACGCAGCGTTTAGAGCTTCATTGTCTTGAAGCCTGAGATCTCTTCTGAACCAGAAGACTGCGGTCACTTCTTAGCCTTTGACGGGAGATTTAGTAATGCCTGATAGGTGCTCATGCTTGCTAGTACGGAGGCTCCAAGCATGTGGACTGCTACCAAGATCTCTGGTAGTCCAGTCCAAGTCTGTACAAGTCCAACTAGAGCCTGAGCAGTAATTAGGCCCGTGAAAGCTACTGAGTATTTAGCTGAAGCAAGCCCGGTAAGTCTGTATCTAAGGGCAACATGCAAAAGAGCCAAGAACAGCAAGAAGTAAGCAGGGTAGGAGTGGTAATGAGACCAGAGCAGTGAATCCAAGCCGTTTCTAGGCGTATCTGCATCTCCCGCATGTGGTCCTGAGCCAGTAAGAATGACACCAATGATGATGACTAGTGCTGCTGTAGGGATTATTAGCCAGGAAACTATTGAGATTGAGCTTCTTGGTTCAAGTTTTCGTCTTCCTCGTGCGTACCAAACCAAGAAAGTTGCTATAGCGATAAGAACCATGGAAACAAGGAAGTGTGCCCCAACAATCCATGAGTTCAGACCAGTCAGAACAGTGATTCCACCGAGAATTGCCTGAGCAACAATACCTAAACCAAGGCACAGAGAAGTCCAGAAGAGACCTTGACGATGCCCCTTCCGCAGTCGCATCACTGTGATGAATGTTGCCAATGAAATGAACAGAAGCAGGAATGTAAGGAGTCTATTTCCAAACTCAATCACGCCATGGATGCCTTGTTCAGGGACGTTGACTAGTGAGCCTGGTTCACACTCAGGCCAAGTTGGGCAACCAAGACCAGATCCAGTTAGACGAACTGCTCCACCGGTGACAACAATGAGAATCTGGCTAATTAGTGAAAGCCAGGCGTAAAGTCGAATTCGCTGTGAACCAAACAATCTATCGATCAAGACATGCTCTTTCTTATGGGTGCAAGGGTTACGCTTTAGGTAACGTTTAGATAAACTTAGAATAGTCCCGAAACGAGATAAGCGTCTGAGAAGTCAGGCCTTTTTCAGCATCAGAGTCATTTTGTTAACAAACTAGATTTCCCTTAGAAAGAGGTTGCAATGCCAGAGTCCGCCATTGAACGTCCAGAGCTAGATAGTCTCGGGATCTACGAATTTGGTTGGTCTGACACTGATGCGGCTGGTCAAAGTGCCAAGCGCGGAATCAACACCGAAGTTGTCACTAACATCTCAAACCTTAAATCTGAGCCTCAGTGGATGCTTGATCTAAGACTGAAGGGATTCTCTTACTTCCAGAAGAAGCCAATGCCTACTTGGGGTTCAGACCTAAGTGGAATTGATTTCGACAACATCAAGTACTTCGTTCGATCAACCGAGAAGCAAGCTGGATCTTGGGAAGAGCTTCCTGAAGAAATCAAGAACACCTACGAGAAGCTGGGTATTCCTGAGGCTGAACGTCAGAGACTAGTCGCCGGTGTTGCTGCCCAGTATGAATCTGAAGTTGTTTACCACCAGATCAATGAAGAGTTGGAACGCCAAGGCGTTATCTTCATGGACACAGACACTGCTCTGAAGGAACACCCTGAGATATTCCAGGAGTACTTCGGCACTGTCATCCCAGCTGGAGACAACAAATTTGCTGCTCTAAATACCGCTGTTTGGTCAGGTGGATCATTCGTATACGTTCCAAAGGGCGTACACGTAGAGATTCCTCTTCAGGCCTACTTCCGCATCAACACTGAGAACATGGGTCAGTTCGAAAGAACTCTAATCATCGCTGACGAAGGTTCATACGTTCACTACATCGAAGGATGTACTGCACCGATCTACAAGAGCGACTCATTGCACTCAGCAGTAGTTGAAATCATCGTTAAGAAAAATGCTCGCGTTAGATACACAACAATTCAGAACTGGTCAAACAACGTCTACAATCTAGTAACCAAGAGAGCTGTTGCTCACGAAGGTGCGACCATGGAATGGATCGATGGAAACATCGGTTCAAAGGTCACTATGAAGTACCCAGCGGTGATCCTCGCAGGTGAACACGCTAGGGGAGAGACACTTTCTGTAGCATTCGCTGGTGAAGGTCAGCATCAAGATGCCGGAGCAAAGATGATTCACCTTGCTCCTTACACATCATCTTCAATCGTATCAAAGTCAATTGCTCGTGCTGGAGGTAGAACTTCTTACCGTGGAGAGATTCGTGTTAACCCTGGAGCTCACCACTCAGCAAACACTGTGCGCTGTGATGCTCTCTTGATTGACACAATCTCAAGAAGCGACACTTACCCTGCAGTTGATGTTCGTGAAGACGATGTATCAATGGGTCACGAGGCAACCGTGTCTAGAGTTAGCGACGAGCAGCTGTTCTATCTTCAATCAAGAGGATTAGCTGAAGACGAAGCTATGGCAATGATTGTTCGTGGATTCATCGAACCTATTTCTAAGGAACTTCCGATGGAATACGCGTTGGAACTAAACAAGTTGATTGAGATGCAAATGGAAGGCGCTGTCGGTTAATGTCTGATTCACAAACAACCGCTCAGCACGGACTTGCAGAGCACACTCACGGATCTTTTGTTCCGCTTCAAATCAGAAGTGATAGACCGCGTTCAAAGTCAGTCTCTGATTTTGAGGATGTATCTCCACTTCAAGACCTTTGGCGTTATCTGCAACCAGACCAACTAAAAGGTTTAGACGCAGATGTACTTGGCGAATATGTATCTGAAGTTGTTTTCACATCGAGTGAAGATGTCAAGATTTCGTGGATTGAAAGCACTGACGCAAGAGTCGGCTCAATAGGAATCCCTGAAGACAGAGTTGCTGCGGCTGCTTACACAAACGCAAGCAAAACTCTTCTAGTTGAGATTGAAGCTAACGCAGAAGTAGCTGAGCCTGTTGTAATTCAAATCAACGGCTCTGGTGTAAACCCATCTGCTCTTCACATTTTCGTAGTGGCAAAGAAGTTTAGTAATGCAACTTTGGTATTCGAGCACAACGGACTAGGAGTCCTCGCTGAGATCATTGAAGTTGATGTACAGGACGAGGCAAAACTCAATCTCGTATCAGTTCAAAACTGGGACGAAGGTTCTGCTCACGTATCTGCTCACTTCTCAAAGCTTGCAAGAAACTCTTACCTAAAGCATTCAGTTGCTTCATTTGGTGGGGACTTGGTGAGAATTACTCCAATTACAACTTTCACCGGTCCAGGTGCTGAAGTTGAGATGAATGGTGTTTACTTCGCTGATGCTGGTCAACACATAGAGAACAGACCTTTCGTTGATCACGCAGCACCAAACTGTAAATCAAGAGTGACTTACAAGGGAGCACTGCAGGGAAACAAAGCTCACACTGTTTGGATTGGTGATGTCCTGATTCGTGTAGTTGCTGAAGGCACTGACACATATGAACTCAACAGAAACCTCTTGTTGACTGACGGTGCAAGAGCAGATTCAGTCCCTAACCTCGAAATTGAAACAGGTGAGATCGAAGGAGCTGGACACGCTAGTGCGTCTGGTCGTTTCGATGATGAGCAGTTGTTCTATTTACAAGCTAGAGGAATCTCTGAAGACGAGGCTAGACGCCTAGTTGTTCTTGGTTTTCTAGTTGACATTCTGCAGAGAACAAAGATTGATGAACTTGTTGAGCGACTTACAAAAGTCTTGGAAGAGAAACTAGGGAGCAAATAATGGCGATAAGAATCTGTGGCGTTGATGACATCAAGGCAGGACGCGCACTTCGCGTGAAGATTGGCGATCACCCAATCGCAATCATCAAGAGCCCTAATGGTGAGTTCCACGCCCTAGACGACAAGTGCTCTCACGGTGAAATTTCACTAAGCGAAGGTTTCGTTGACAACGAGACAATCGAATGCTGGGCGCATGGTGCAAAGTTCTCACTCGAAACAGGTGCACCGTTAACTCTTCCAGCTTTTGAACCAGTTGGAGTTTATGAAGTAATCGTCGAAAACGGCGAAGTTTTTATCGAATACGAACAGGCTTAGGTCAAAAGGAAATCATGGCAACTTTAGAAGTTAAGAACTTACACGTAACTGTAGAAACAGACCAGGGCACCAAGGAAATCCTTAAGGGAGTTGACCTCACCATCAAGAGCGGCGAGATTCACGCTGTGATGGGACCTAACGGTTCTGGAAAATCAACACTTGCTTACTCAATTGCAGGACATCCGAAGTACACAGTTACTGAAGGTGAAATTCTTCTTGATGGCGAGAACGTTCTTGAGATGAGCGTCGATGAGAGAGCAAAGGCTGGTCTATTCCTAGCCATGCAATACCCAGTCGAGATTCCTGGTGTTTCTGTTTCTAACTTCCTTAGAACTGCAAAGACTGCTGTAACTGGCGAAGCTCCTGCTCTAAGAACTTGGATCAAGGATGTTCGCGAAGCAATGTCAGACCTAAAGATTGACTCAACGTTCTCTGAGCGCAATGTCAATGAAGGATTCTCTGGTGGAGAGAAGAAGCGTCACGAGATTCTTCAGCTAGAACTGTTGAAGCCTAGATTCGCAATCCTCGATGAGACAGACTCAGGCCTTGACGTTGATGCACTGAAGATTGTTTCTGAAGGCGTCAACAGAGCGCACAAGGCCAATGAACTTGGTGTTTTGATGATCACTCACTACACAAGAATCTTGAAGTACATCAAGCCTGACTTTGTACACGTATTCGTTGACGGCAAGGTAGCAGAGCAAGGT
>JBEDLY010000019.1:0-12509 GCA_041171365.1 Actinomycetota bacterium
CAGGTCCTTCAACCTGTCTTCCCATACCGTGAGCTTTAGCTTGCTTACGAACGACAAATGCATCAATGCTTCTACCTCTGTTAGCGGCCTGGTGCATCACTGCTGTTGCAACAGGATCAGCACCCATAGTTAAACCACCAATGGCTACAAAATCAGTAACACCATGCTCATCTAAAAGATCAAGCATTACTTGTCCAATTAGTGGAGCTGCTTCGTGGTGAAGAGTAGCTCTACGAAGATCAACGTAGTAGTCAGCTTCAATACCGCTAGACAAAGTAACTCTGCCGTGAACTACAGCTAGTTCTTTAATAAGTTCAACAAGTCGGGGCTTAGCGGAAGAAGTGTTAGTCATGTCTTAAGTTTAAGTAATGCGCATAGCAACTCATAACGTGAACTCAATTAGAACTCGTGTCGGACGTGTAATCGACTGGATGCAGAGAGCAGACATTGATGTTCTTGCTATGCAGGAAATCAAGTGCAAACCAGAGCAATTCCCTATGCAGGCCTTTACTGACGCTGGATATCACGTAGTTCTTCATGGTTTGAACCAATGGAATGGTGTTGCTTTTGCAAGCAAGATACCTGCAGAAGATGTTGAAATAGGTTTCCCTGGTATGCCTGGCTTTGGTCCAGAAACTGCTCAAGAAGCAAGAGCTATTGGAGCAACCTTTGGAGATGTGAGACTTTGGTCTCTCTATGTTCCTAACGGAAGAACTCTTGATGATCCTCACTACACATACAAACTTGAATGGCTAGACAGACTAGCTTCTGTGACAGCTGAATGGTTAGAGCACGAACCAGATCAAGCTCTTGCTCTAATGGGAGATTTCAACATCGCTCCATTAGATAAAGATGTTTGGGATATGGATGCATTCATTGGTTCAACACACGTCTCAGAAGCAGAGCGAGATGCATTCAATGCATTTGAACAAATCGGATTACAAGATGTTGTTAGACCACTAATACCTGACGGCTATACCTATTGGGATTACCAACAACTTAGATTCCCTAAAGACGAAGGAATGAGAATTGACTTCATCTTAGGTAACGATGCTTTTGCAGAAAGAGTGCAATCAGCAGAGATCGTTAGGGATGAAAGAAAAGGCGAAGGTCCTTCTGATCACGTTCCAGTTATTGTTGACATTTCCTAACTAGCCAACCACAGGCAGCTGCGTAACAGATGCTGCATTTTCTAGTGAACCCAGGTTTGACATATCTGTGAAACCAAGTTGTGTCATCTGATCGATAGCAAGACCTGCACGACGACCTGACTTGCAGTAGATGAGGTATTTGCCCTCGGGGTCTAACTGAGAGATAGCTCCAACGAAGTCTCCAACCTCAACTGGAATGTTTACTGCTCCTTCAAGGTGTCCTGCATTGAACTCTTCCGGAGTTCTAACATCGATAACGCTTGTCACTGAAGCCATATCTACCGGCTCAGAAGTTGAACATGCGGTAGTTGAGAACAACATCGTTGCCGCCAGTGCTACCCCCATAAAAATTCTTGTAATTCGCATAATTTGCTTTCCTTTCGTATACCCCTAGGGGTATACTATCAACAAGAGGAGCAAATAATGCAAATAGAACCGCAGGAACTAAAACAGGCCAGAGACCGCCTAATGAGAGTTCAAGGACAGATACAGGGCATCGTCAAGATGATTGATGAGGGCCGTGACTGCTCAGAGTTACTAAACCAACTTGCCGCTGCGAATACTGCCCTTCAGCGAGCAGGATTTATTGTTGTTTCGACCGCTATGGAAAAGTGCTCAGCTGAGCCAGCAGGTAGCGAGAACAAGAAGGCTCTCGAAAAAGCCTTCTTAGCGTTGGCATAATGAGAATCCTTATTATTGGTGGCGTTGCCACCGGTATGTCAGCTGCCACAAGACTTCGTCGCCTAGACGAGCACGCCGAAATTACTGTTTATGAGAAGAGTGGGAACGTTAGCTACGCTAACTGCGGTCTGCCCTACTACCTAAGCGGAGTGATCGACAGCAGAGCTGCTCTACTTCTACAAACTCCTAAGTCTCTAAAAGACAGATTCAACCTAGATGTCCAAGTAAACAGCGAAGTATTGAGCATCGATCTTGCTAACAAGAGCATTCGGGTTAGAAACACAGAAGCAGGGGTTGAACACACCGACTCCTACGACAAGCTCATTGTTGCTACTGGTGCACGCCCAAGAATTCTTCAGGTGCCTGGCGGTGAGAGGGCTATTCCCCTTCGCAATATTGAAGATGTTGATCGCGTTAAAGCCAACATGGATGATTCTTCTGAGAAGACCGCAGTAATTGTAGGTTCTGGATTCATTGGTATTGAAGTTGCCGAGAATCTTCATGAAGCGAATTACAAGATTCATCTTGTAAACAGCAGCAAGCAAGTTATGGGAACCTTTGATCCGGAAATAGCGGAGCCTCTGCAGAAAGCAATAGACAACGCTGGCATTCAAATGCACCTTGGAGTAACAGTCAAAGAAGTGACTCCCACTTCAGTTGTTCTAACTGATGGTCAGGTTCTACCTGCAGCTCTTGTAATCAATGCAGCAGGTATTACTCCAGAGGTAACACTTGCTAAAGAAGCTGGTCTAACTATTGGTGAGACTGGTGGAATCTGGGTTGATGAGAATCACAGAACTAGTGATGCAAGTGTTTACGCAGGTGGTGATGCTGCTCAGAAGCACAGTTTCCTAAGCGATAACTATGGACTGATTCCACTAGCCAACCTTGCTAATAGACATGGCCGTGCCATTGCTGATGCAATCTATGGTTTGCCTACAGGTTCAACTAAATCTCTAGGAACAAGCATCATTGGTGCATTTGGAATTGCTCTCGCGATGACAGGCCTTAGTGAGAAGACTGCAAAGCATCAGAACATTGAATACAAAGTTATTCACCTTCACCCAAGCGATCACGCTGGTTATTACCCAGGTGCAAATGCAATGTCTATGAAGGTTCTATTTGACCCAGCTACTGGTCTAATTCTTGGTGCTCAAGCCGTTGGTGCAGCAGGTGTTGATAAGCGCATTGACGTTATTGCAACAGCAATCAAGGGTGGGCTAACTATCAATGACCTAATGGATCTAGAACTTACTTATGCTCCACAGTTTGGTTCAGCTAAAGATGCCATCAACCAGGCAGGTTATCTAGGCAACAACGTTTTCACTGGAAAAACAAAAACTATTCAATGGGATCAGGTTGACGAATATGTTGCAGCAGGTTTCACACTCATTGATGTTAGAACTCCTGGCGAGCACGCTGCCGGGAATATCCTAGGATCCAAAAACATTGAAGTGAACGTAATGAGAGAACACCTTGAAGAACTAAAAGACAAGAAAGTTGTTGTTTTCTGTCAGGTAGGGCAACGAGGTCACACTGCAACCCAACTACTGCAGGGCTATGGAATTGAAGTCGTCAACCTAGACGGTGGATACAAAACCTGGCGAACAGCAATGGACGCTAGAGAAAGAAAAGAAGGAAAGTAAATGTGTCAAAAAGTAACCTGTCGTAAATGTCAGAAGGCTACCTGGAGTGGCTGTGGGCAACACGTCAGCCAGGTAATGAAGGGTATTCCTCAGTCAGAGCGCTGCCAGGGGCACCAGAACGACCCGAAGGAACCAGGTTTCTTCGCAAGATTATTCGGTAAGAAGTAAGGAAAAGAAATATGTGTAGTCCAGCATTGTGCGAAACATGCAACAAAGTAACTTGGGCTGGTTGTGGCCAGCACATCGAAGAAGCTCTAGATGGAATTCCAGAAGAGCAGCTTTGTAAGTGTGGAAACTAACGGATTAGAAACCATTCGCGTTCTTGAGGATTATATTTCTCAATCGCGTATCTAATCATTGTTCTAGGCATTTTGTCCTTGTGCTTATTTAGAAAAGCAGTTAGTTCAGCTTTATCTCTATTGCCAATCTCTCTGAGCATCCAGCCAGATGCTTTGTGAATTAGATCGTGCTTATCTTCAATTAGATCTAGAGCTATTGCTTTAGTAGGTCCAAACTTTCCCATACGAATTAGAGGGAAGGTGAGCATGATGGCTGCTCTTCTCGTCCATAGATGATCTGACTTAGCCATCCCATGAAGAAACTCTGCTCCATACCCTAAATGCCTGCTTAGTATCTCTCCAACAACTGGAGCACCGGTGTCAATCAAGTCCCAGTTGTTGATTAGATCCTTCGACAGCAAGACAAGCCAGAACTCAAATAGTTCTCGTCGCTCTTCATTACTCTTAGCTTTGGTGTATTTGTGATTCAGTATCAATAGAGCACAAAGTCGTTCTTCATGAATCTTTGAGTGAGCTAATTCATCAAGCTGTTCAAGGTGAATGTCTTTGTATTTCTTGGCAATCTTCCTAGTGTCAGGAACGGTGACACCGATAAAGGTGTCACCTTCACCATATTCACCAGGGCCCGTCTTGAAGTATTTAGCTGCACCTATCTGACGCTCTTGTGTGGCAAGAGCTTTCAGGTCTTTGCTAAGTTCGGAGACTTCTAGCAATTAGTTCAAATTACCAATCACAACTAGTGAGTCTCCCGCTACAGGAACGAACTCGCTGGTCTTAGAAGGGTTAAGGACTACGCCGGTTGATCCTTCAGCTCCACTTCCAGAAGCTAGACGATAACCAATTGCTGATTCGCCATGGTTACGAGCTACAGCTACTAACTCAGCGAATGACACTGACTTACCAAGCTTGGCGTAGTCAGTGATGTCTCTAACATTCAAAGTTGCACCTTCAGCGTCGAATAGATCTTCAAACACTGGAGCAAGCGCTGGGTTCTCGCTAATCTGAGCAATTAGCAGGGCAGCTAGAGAGTCGCTAACAACCAGATCATCTACCGCTGCAACTCTTGCAAGTTCAGATTTTCTTGAGTCAAGAATTTCTGCCACTAGACGTGTTGGTTCAACGCCATTGCCTTCTGCTGCAAACAACTGGTTCATCTGCAACATGGTGAGCATTGTTTGAGCATCTGCTTCACTCTGACTAATTGCATTACGGTAACCAAGCACGATCACTTCGTTGTATTTCTTACCCTTAGCTTGAGCAATCAAATCATCAACATCCCCAGAGACGCTAGCGAATGTAACTTTGATTGAACCGAACTTCAGATCGGTCAGTTCATCGGCAGCAACATATCTAGACTGAGCAACAATATGGACAGTTGAACCTTTAGGTAGGAAGCTTGCCAGCTCGTTCAGCACAGTTCTACCCATAGAAGACCAACCAATAATCAGAAGGTGCTCTGCAGCATCCTTTGCTCTTTCTACTGGCTTGACCTTGGACTTTGCAATGTCTTCTCTCACGCCCGTGTAGACGACCTTGTCATCATCTTCCGCGATTGCGATGACCTTCATACCCTTTTTGATTTTGTAGTTCTGAGCAGGGTTCACCTGTGCTGTGCCGTCTTCGTTTAGCAAACCAATTACTGCTGCATCATTGAATGCTAGAAGAGCATCCGCATATGTCTTACCGTGTAATGCAGGAACATCAGCGAAGTAAATCTCATCACCATCGAAGTCCAATAGATCAAGAACAACGGCTGCAAGTCCTGGTCTTCTTGAAGCTTGGGCTGTAACACGAGCAATGATTTCTTGAGAGCGAACAGTAATAACCTGTCCTTCAGTTGCAACAGTTAGTGCTTCCCCTGTGTTTGCATCATCAATCTCAGTGATGATCTTGATGTCTGTGTTTGGGTTAACTGCCTTGATTGCAAGAACAGCGCTAACAACGTTTGCGTCGCCTGCTTCATCGCTATCTAGAACAATGATTGATTTTGCATTTGCAATGTTTGTTCTCTTCAAGTCTTCAGGGTTAGTAACATCACCAGTTCTGGTAACAACCTTTAGCTTGCCTAAATCATTCGCTCTCGCCTCTATCTCGCCTTCCATGAAGTCGCGGGTTTGATCCGAGAAAATTACTACGTTTGCCTTCCTCACGTTTGAGTTAGCAATAGCGAGTTCTTTCAAGATTGGGTAAATACGGTTAGACCAACCCAAGATGAGGGTGTGGTTGTTAACAATGATTGGGCTCTTACCCTTACGAAGCTTTTCAAAGGTTCTAGTAATTGCACCAACGATAAAACCTGTTACGGCTCCACCTAGGGCCACAGTACAAGCCCAAGTTAGGAAGCTAAGAATACGTTCAGCCCAGGTAGCTTCAGCTCCCTTGCCAAACAAGGTGGCAAATGACTGCCAGAAGGTTTCAAACTCGAAGACCACCTGAGTATCAGGGCGAGTGATGAAAGGCAGGGCAAACAGGATGGCTCTAATGAATACCAACAAGATGCTGAAGATGATCATGAGGACCAGCATCCAAGTAACGAACATGCCGCTCTTAGCTATGGAGTTATCAAAGCTGTATTTGAGCTTTGCTCCAAGACTTGGCTTGGACGGGGTTGGTTTTACTGGTTCGCCCTGAGAGCCTTGGCCGTAGTTGCGTTCTTCTGATTTATTGGTCATAGTGCCCAATTTTACCGAATCAGGCAGTTATTGAAGGGGATGAATAACGCCCAACTGTACTATTGAGAACGTCTCCAGAGGACAACGGAGGTTGCCCTCTTGGGTCTGCTGCCTGAAGGCAAGCTAACTGTTCCTGCATCGCCAACGGCAAACACCCTGGCTCCAGGTTGTTTCTGAGAGAGCTCTTCGACTAACTTCTCAAGCTCCCTAACCCTGATCTTCATGTCCACGACATAGTTCTCAAGGTCAAGGATTCTCTTGATGGCAACAAGTGATACCCCTTCGCTTGAAAGCTTGGCTACTTCAGCCAATTGGCTCACATTGCGAAGGGTGTATCTTCTTGACTGCCCAATAGTTCTACTTGGCTTCACCAGGCCCATGCGGTCATATTGACGAAGAGTCTGTGGGTGCATCTTGGCTAGTTCAGCTGCTGCTGCAATAGTCAGGATAGGAGCATCAGGATCAATGTGGTTCATTAGAGAAGTCCTGCTCTATTCAGAAGATCTTCTCTCGGATCTTCTTTAGGAAGCAACTCGTCGAATTCAGCTAAGGCTTTAGCAGCCTTGTCACTGACGTGTGATGGAACTAGAACTTCAACGCTGGCTAGAAGATCGCCAACACCTTTAGGTGTTGTGACACCTTTACCTTTAACTCTCAACACTCTCCCATTAGGAGTGTTAGGAGCAACCTTAAGCTTCACAGGATCTCCGCCAAGAGTTGGAACAGAGATGGTTGCACCTAATACAGCTTCAGCAAAAGTCACTGGAACAGTTACACGTAAGTTGTTTCCATCTCTACTAAATACCGGATGAGGTTTCACAGAAACAGTGATGATTAAATCTCCGTTAGGTCCGCCGTTAGGAGAGGCAGCACCTTTGCCACGAAGTTTAATCTTCTGACCATCTAAAACACCAGCAGGTATTTTTGCCGTGATTGGATCCATCCCTGCGTAGTTCAACTTAATTGTCGTTCCATTCACTGAATCAATAAATGGAAGTTCAGTTGTTGCAGTGAGATCTTGACCTGGCATCGGTCCGCCAAAACCACCGAAGCCTCTTCCGCCGCCGCCAAATAAATTAGCAAAGACATCTTCAAAGCCCGCGTTGGATTGACCATGACCACCAGGTGCTGTGAATCTTGCTCCGCCGCCCATTGCTCTGAACTGGTCGTATTCTCTTCTTTGCTCTTTATCTGAAAGAACAGAATATGCTTCAGAGATTTCTTTGAACTTAGCTTCAGATTTAGCGTCGCCTGGATTTGAGTCAGGATGATATTTCCTAGCGAGCTTTCTATAAACCTTCTTGAGGTCAGCTTCAGGAACGTCCTTAGCTACCCCAAGAACTTTATAAAAGTCCTTCTCTAACCAATCTTGACTTGCCATTTGTTACTACTCCGCTTCAGGAATAAAAACTGCAACCATTGCTGGACGAATCAAACGATCACCGAGTTTGTATCCCGGAGAAATTACATCCGCAATGACATTCTCTGTTACATCTTTTGAAGGAGTCTGGATAAGCGCATTGTGGATTTCAGGATCAAACTTTTCTCCCTTTTCACCAAACACAACAAGACCAAACTTGTCTCCACCATTGCGCAGTTTGTTTAGAACTGCAGCAAATGGAGAACCTTCAAGATCACCGTGTGCTTCTGCTAGAGATAGGTCATCGAATGCAGGTAGGAATGCTCTAATCACTTCAGCGATAGCTGCATTGCGTGCAACATCTCTATCTCGTTCAACACGAGTCTTGAAGTTAACGAACTCAGCCTGCAGTCTCTGCAAATCAGCTAGAAGCTCCGCTTCCTTGCTGATAGGACCTGTTTCTTCAACAAGTTCTTGTAATTCAGCATCTAGCGGATCCTGAGGTGAGTCAGCGCCATTAGGCACTGACTCATTCTCTTCGGACATTACTTCTTCTCTTCTTCTTCGTCGACTACTTCAGCATCAACCACGTCTTCAGTTGAAGGAGCTTCTTGCTCTGCTTCTTGTGAAGCAGCAGCGTAGATAGCTTCGCCCAACTTAGTTTGTGATTCAGTTAGCTTCTCAAGAGCTGACTTCACTGCATCGAAGTCTTCTCCTGCAAGAGCAGTCTTTAGAGCATCAACATCTGCTTGCACATCTGTCTTTACTTCTTCAGAAAGCTTCTGGTCGTTGTCTTTGATCAACTTCTCGATCTGGTAGACCATCTGCTCACCCTGGTTGCGAGTGTCTGCTTCTTCACGACGCTTCTTGTCTTCAGCTGCGTGCTCTTCAGCATCCTTAACCATGCGCTCAATGTCTTCCTTAGACAATGAAGAACCACCGGTAATAGTCATTGACTGTTCCTTGTTAGTTCCCTTGTCTTTAGCAGACACGTGCACGATACCGTTTGCATCGATGTCGAAGGTAACTTCGATCTGAGGCAAACCTCTAGGTGCTGGAGCGATACCTGTTAGTTCAAAGTTTCCAAGTGACTTGTTGTCTCTTGTGAAATCTCTTTCACCTTGGTAAACCTGAATGCTAACTGCAGGTTGGTTGTCATCCGCTGTTGTGAAAACTTCTGATCTCTTAGTTGGAATCGCAGTGTTACGTTCTATCAACTTAGTCATGATTCCGCCCTTGGTTTCAATACCAAGAGATAGTGGAGTCACGTCAATCAAAAGAACGTCTTTGCGCTCACCCTTTAGAACACCAGCTTGAAGTGAAGCACCGACTGCTACAACCTCATCTGGGTTCACACCCTTGTTAGCTTCTCTACCACCGGTAAGAGTCTTAACAAGTTCTGCAACCTGTGGCATACGAGTTGAACCACCAACAAGAATTACGTGTGCAATGTCAGAGACCTTCACACCTGCTTCTTTGATTACATCGTTGAATGGCTTACGAGTACGCTCTAACAAATCGTTAGTTAGTTGTTCGAACTGTGCACGAGTGATTGTCTCGTCCAAGTTAGCTGGACCATTCTCAGTTAGAGATAGGTATGGTAGCTGAACGTTAGTTGACATTGACTGAGAAAGTTCTTTCTTAGCCTGCTCTGCTGCTTCCTTTAGACGCTGTAGTGCAATCTTGTCTTTAGCAACATCAACACCAGTTGTCTCCTTGAACTTCTTTGCTAGGTGATCAACAAGTCTCTGGTCCCAGTCATCTCCACCTAGGCGGTTATCACCTGAAGTAGCTTTTACCTGGATAGTTGAGAAGCCATCATCTTTTCCAACTTCAAGTAGTGAAACGTCGAATGTTCCACCACCTAGGTCGAATACCAAGATGAGTTCATCTTCTTTACCCTTGTCAAGACCGTAAGCAAGAGCTGCTGCTGTTGGCTCGTTGATAATTCTTAGAACGTTAAGGCCAGCGATCTCACCTGCTTCTTTAGTTGCTTGACGCTCAGCGTCGTTGAAGTAGGCAGGAACAGTAATAACTGCATCTGTTACTGGCTCACCTAAATAGGTCTCAGCATCTCTCTTAAGCTTTCCTAAGATACGAGCTGATAGTTCTTGAGCGGTGTATTTCTTACCGTCAACATCAAAGTTCCAAGTGGTACCCATGTGACGCTTCACCGATGCAATGGTGCGATCCACGTTTGTGACTGCCTGGCGCTTAGCGGTTTCACCGACAAGCACTTCGCCGTCCTTTGTGAATGCAACGATCGAAGGGGTTGTACGGAAACCTTCAGCGTTAGCGATAACGGTTGGTTCTCCACCTTCTAATACGCTTACCGCGCTGTTTGTTGTACCTAGGTCAATACCTACTGCACGTGCCATGTGGTTGTTCTCCTTATTAGTGCCCGCCCTTACTGGGCCGCAGCATTTGTGTCTCAAAACTCGAACTTGAGCCTTGTTGACTCAAGTTTTACAAATCACAGGTGTTATGTCAAGCAAATAACCTGAAAACTTGATGTGAGTCGGCTCAAGTTCGCTCAAGGCAAACAGAACGCTAATCGTTGTGAAAACTTACCCAAAACCACAAGAAATATCCGTTCAATGCCATCAAACTAGTGGCTATGACTAAACCGAGCTCAAAACTAAAGACTTTCTCATGGATGCTATGGGACTGGGCTGAACAGCCTTACCCGACCATCATGCAGACCTTCATCTTCCCTGTGTACCTGGCAAGTGCTGTGGCAACAGCGGCCCAGAACCCTGATCAGGCCATCGGATGGGCAACAGCTACTGCTGGTGTTCTTCTAGCCCTGATCGCCCCAGTTCTAGGACGCAGATCAGATGTCAACGGTAGAAGAAAGTTCTGGGTTGTAACCCTGACCCTGGTCTTGGTTGCCATCATGATTTCTTCATTCTTTGTCGAGCCAAAGCCAGAGTATTTCTTGTTTGGTCTAGTTCTTTATGCACTCGGCTCAATCGTTCAAGAGTCAGCATTCATTAACTACTACGCAATGTTGAAGGGTGTAACAACTGAAAGCAACATAGGTAAGATTTCTGGTTTCGCTTGGGCTCTTGGATATGTCGGTGGAATTATTCTGCTGATGATTTCTCTTATTGGTTTCGTCTTGCCAGATGTTCCTTGGTTCGGTATTCCAACTGATGATGCATTAAACGTAAGATCAATTTTCTTGTTCGCTGCTGTGTGGACACTGATCTTCTCTATTCCACTTTTGCTTTTCGTTCCTGAGATTGAAAAGCAACCTATGGCCAAGGAAAGCGTTCTATCTTCCTATAAGAAGCTTTGGGGTCAGCTAGTCACACTTCGTCAGCAAGCTCCTGAAACTCTCAAGTTCCTAATCTCTAGTGCTGTTTATAGAGATGGTCTTGCAGGTATCTTCACCTTCGGTGCTGTGCTTGGAACACTAGCGTTTGGCTTTGATCAAACATCAATTATTTTCTATGGAATCGCAGCAAACATTGTTTCAGGTATTGGTGCCGCTATCGGTGGTGTACTTGATGACAGAATCGGTTCAAGAACGGTAATCATTGCTTCCCTTATTGGACTAATCCTTGCTGGTAGCTGCGTATTCATATTCGCTAGCTACGGTCAGCCTGCTTACTGGTTGTTCGGTTTGCTTCTATGTCTATTCGTAGGACCTGCTCAAGCATCAAGCAGAACCTTTGTTTCTCGCTTCACACCAGCTGGTCGTGAAGGCGAAGTATTTGGTCTTTACCAGTTCACTGGAAGAGCTGTTTCATTCTTGTCAGGATCATTCTGGGCAACAAGCATCTGGACTGCAATTCAGCTCGGTGCAACAGGTAACACAACCATCTACGGCATCTGGGGTCTAATTGTGATCCTGGTTGTTGGACTTGCTCTACTAACAAGAGTTCATCCAAGGCCAGCAGTTATCAATTAGTGGTCCACCCTCAGCGTTTGGGTTTTTCTCTACAAAAGATAGAATAAAGCCATGACTAGAAAACATGGTGAGCTTGAAGCAGAGGTGCTGCATGCACTTTGGAGTCTTGAAGAATCAGGTGCTACCAATATTGGTTCACAAGACATCTTGACATCTTGAGAACAATTGAACCTAAAGGTTCTATTGCCCTCACAACCTTGCTCACTATCTTGAGCCGTCTATGCGACAAAGAGCTAGTCAGAAGAAGAAAGCTTGATGGCAAGTCACTGGTGTTTGAATCAGTTCTTAGTCGAGATGAACAAGCAGCTGCTTCACTACTTGAATTACTAGAAGGATCACACAACCCTTCTCTGGTTGTTGCAAACTTTGTTGACTCTCTTTCACCTGAAATCAAAGATGCTCTTAGGAGTAGCCTGCGTAAGGAGAAGTAGGCTGTGTCTCTAATTGGCATGCTGCTTCTTATAGACATTGCACTGCTTTTTTATTTTTCTCTAGTCGCCCCTGGTACCTGGCTAGGGATGTTCAGAAAGAAACCAAATCTTGGTATTCGCATTTGGGTAACAACCGTCCTACTCACTCTTCTAAGTCTTTTTAGCTCTATAGGTTTAGCCTTGTATGTTGCCCTTGATACCTATGACTACCTAACTAGAGGATCAGTAGGGGATTCCTCCATAGTGACAGTCATTGGAGTAAGCGTGCTGCCATGGGTACTGGTTGCAGGTATCGGTATTTGGATATCTCTCATGACCATGAAGTTTGAGCCTTTACTCATCGAAGCAAGAGC
>JBEDLY010000020.1:0-13036 GCA_041171365.1 Actinomycetota bacterium
ACGTTTCTAAGTGTCTCCCCCATTCCTGCTCTTCGACCATGGACGTGGATTACCCATTTGTCACCTGAGTTAGGAAAGAGCCATGCTTTCGTTTGATTCGGCATTAGAACTTCTTGGTAGTCTGCCTCTAAACCAAAATGCTCAGGGTGCTCGCCTAGCCAGCCAGATAGAGAAACGAAGCCTCCAACACCAGGAAGAGCTGAACTGTAGATTCTCAGAACCTTGAGCGCGATCCGATCCTCAGTCGACTTGTCGAAATCAACTTGGACTAAGGCATGCCCTTTTCTTGAGTTCCAGAACAGGCTCTGCTGACCCTTTGATTGCCTATCTAACTTCCCGCCCACTATTAGCCAGGTGGTATCCCCTGAGCTCTTGCTCTCAAGAACCTTCATTTCAGCCTTGATTGGACCGGACATCTTCAGAAGGTTTATGGCTGCTATGAGCACCTTGGTGTAAACAATCATTGCGAGTCCTTTGCGGCGTGGCAGGGTCAGTCATACGCCCTCGCCATTTAGCCTAGAACAGATGTCTTTCTATGCTCTTGATTCAGATGCTCCGGCCCAGTTTGCTGCGGCCGCAATGTCGCTAGCTGCACCCGTCTTGCGTTCTGAACTAGAAACATCACAAATACCTGCACCGGACAGAATTGCCCCTTGGGCTCTAGCCTTTGCAGCCCAAGCTCCAAACCCAGCGGATACCCCAATGAACCGCGGTGTTGGCAGGATTGTTTTCCTACACGACCCAGATCAATTTGAAACTTGGGGATCAAACATGAGGGTCATTGCTTACGGTAAGTCTCCTCTTGAAAACGACATGGGTGTTGAAGAAGATGTTGCTCATTACTGGTGGGCAGAACTGATGAGGGCTCTGAAAGTAAGAGGAGCGCAATTCATCAACGAGGCTGGAACAGTCACCAAGATGTCTTCAACCGGTATGGGCTCTCTAGCAAATGACCCAAACTCAAGTGAAGTTGAAATCAGAGCTTCATGGTCGCCAACTGATGACGACCTAGGTCCACACTTCGCAGCCTGGCAAGACATTATTGCCTCCATGGCAGGATTCGGAATGGATGGCGAAGGCGTTACCCGTCTTAACGTAAATAAATGACTGAGCAAATAGAACCAGAAGAAGTTGAAAGTGTTCTATTAGACCAACCTCGGCTACCTACGACGCTGATTGAGAATTCTGATTCTCTAAAGTCATTCCTCCTGGAGTTAGCTAAAACAAATGAGCCAATTGCTCTAGATGCTGAGCGAGCCAGTGGATTTAAGTACGGTCAACGAGCCTATTTACTTCAGATTGCAATTAAAGGAACAGGCATTTATCTGATTGATCCGGTTGCGGATTACGACTCGGAGACATGGTCCGAATTCATCTCAGCAGTTAGTTCAAAGCCTTGGCTTATTCACGCCGCTTCTCAAGACCTGCCTTGCCTAACAGAACTAAATCTCAAGCCGAGCAAGATTCTAGACACTGAACTGGCTGCTCGCCTGCTTGGCTTACCTCGAGTTGCTCTAGGAACATTGACCGAACACTACTTGAAACTAAAGCTTGCCAAAGAGCATTCAGCGGTTGACTGGAGTGAAAGACCACTGCCAGATAACTGGTTGAATTATGCAGCCCTAGATGTTGATGTCCTGTTTGAACTATGGGATGAGATTGAAAAGGATCTAGTTGCGAATCAAAAGAGTGAGATAGCAAGCGCTGAGTTTGATTACCTACTAATTCCAAACACCAAAGCCCCAAAGATAGATAAGTGGCGTTCCATGACTGGACTTCATGAAGTCAAAGACGAACGAGCCCTGACAGTCGCTAAGCACCTCTGGGAAGCTAGAGAATCCTTAGCAATGGAAAAAGATATTGCTCCGGGGCGTTTGGTTCCTGACGCGTCTCTCGTAGCTGCTGTGAAGGCAGCTCCTAAATCAAGATCAGAGTTGGCGAGTCTAAAAACCTTTGCTGGACGAGCAAGCAGAACTTTTATCGACACCTGGTGGAAGGCAATAGAAGACGGCAATCACACCAAGAATCTCGTTGAAGTCAGACCTAAATTAACTGGAATTCCTAACCACAGAAACTGGCCTCAGAAATTCCCTGATGCCCATGCGCGTCTGATGGCAGCCAAGGAACTGATTGCCACTCTCTCGGAAGAGCAAAAGATTCCTCAGGAGAACATTTTCAATCCAGAAGCTCTAAGACAGATTTGTTTTGAGCCTCCGACACCTCTGTCCAAGGAGACATTGGAAGAAACTCTGCGTACTCGTATGGTGAGGCCATGGCAGATTGATCTTGTTTTAGAAGGTCTTCTAGTTGCGTTGGCTGCGAAGCCTAAAGAAAATCAGACAGAAGAACTAGATAGTTCTTCTTGATTCTTTGTCCTCATCAAGCTGCTTAGCGTGAGGAACTCTGGAACCTAGAACCTGAGCCACAATCTCTTGAGCAATGTCCTGAGCCTTTAGTCCTACTCGATCCATGATTTCATCGCGAGAAGCGTGCTCTAGGAATTCATCTGGAAGACCTAGTTCATTTAGAGCTGTGTCAATCTGAGCTGCTCTCAAGTCTTGGCGAATTCTTGTTCCAATACCACCAACACGAACACCGTCTTCAAGTGTGACAACAAGTCTGTGCTGGCTGGCTAGATCTAGAACACTCTTTCTAACTGGCACTACCCATCTAGGGTCAATCACAGTTGCTCCGATTCCATGAGCGGCTAGTAATTCAGCAACCTTCAAAGCAACCGTTGCCATTGCTCCAACTGCAACCAACAGAACATCTTTAGCTGGTGCTTCAGAAAGAACGTCTACTCCATCAGAGAGTCTTCTGAGTTCTTTGATTTCAGTTGGTGCAGCACCCTTAGGGAATCTGATGACTGTCGGAGAATCTTCAATCGCAATCGCTTCAGCTAATTCTTCCTTTAGACGAATCGCATCTCTAGGTGCAGCAATCTCAATGCCAGGCACAATCTGCAATAGAGCAAGATCCCACATTCCATGGTGAGAAGCACCGTCAGGACCTGTCACACCTGCTCGGTCTAGTACGAAAGTAACTCCTGCGTTATGCAGGGCTACATCCATCAGAATCTGATCAAAGGCTCGGTTCGCGAATGTTGCATAGATAGCAACAACTGGGTGTAGGCCACCGAATGCTAATCCAGCGCTAGAGGCAACCGCATGCTGTTCAGCAATACCGACGTCGAATACTCGGTCTGGGAATTCCTCAGCAAACTTGTGAAGTCCAACTGGAATAAGCATTGCTCCGGTGATTCCAACAACACGCTCATTCTTACGAGCAATCTCCAAAACTTCATCAGCAAATACAGATGTCCATGACTTACCTGAAGATGACTCTAAAGATTTACCAGTCTTTGGGTCTATCTGACCAACTGCGTGATACTGGTCATTCACATCGTCTTCAGCCAAGCTAAAGCCTCGACCCTTTTGGGTAATGGCGTGAACAATTACAGGTGCTCCGTATTGCTTCGCCTGACGTAAAGCTTGTTCCATTGCTTCTTGGTCATGCCCATCGATTGGACCGATGTATTTGAGATCAAGGTTAGGGAACATGCTCTTCGGCGTGAAAGTTCCAAGTAGACCTTTACCCGCTCCCCTGATTGTGGAGTAAGCCAAACGTCCAAGCGGACCAAACATCGAGAAGAACTTCTTCGATGCTCGATACATGCGCTTGTAGAAAGATTCAGTTCTAAAGTCGTTCAGGTATTTGGCTAGTCCACCGATGGTTGGAGCGTATGAACGACCGTTGTCATTAACAACAATGACAAGGTTTCTATCGTTGTCGTCGGTGATGTTGTTAAGGGCTTCCCAAGCCATACCGCCGGTTAGAGCTCCATCGCCAATAACAGCAACTACTGCACGATCAGTCTGTCCAGTGAGTCTGTATGCTCGAGAAATTCCATCAGCCCAAGACAATGATGATGAGGCGTGAGAAGACTCAACAACGTCATGCTCTGACTCGGATCTTTGAGGATAACCAGCAATGTCACCCTTGGTTCTGATTCCAGAAAGATCTGTTCTACCGGTAACCAGTTTGTGAACGTAAGACTGGTGGCCGGTATCGAAAATCACACTGTCATTTGGAGAATCAAATACTCGGTGGATGGCAAGAGTTAGTTCAACTACTCCAAGGTTTGGACCTAGGTGTCCACCTGTTGAAGTAATTGTTTCAATGAGGTACTCACGAATTTCTTGAGCGAGCTCCTTTACCTGCGGAACGCTAAGTTTCTTTAGATCATCAGGTGATTTGATCGACTCAAGAATTGACAATTAGGCCACCAAACTTCTCAGCACGTACTGCAAGATGCCGCCGTGTCTGTAGTAATCAGCTTCTCCTGGAGTATCGATGCGAAGAGCAACTTCAAACGAGATAGCTTGTTTGCCAGCAGCACTGTGAGCTGTTGGTTCCGCGGTCACGCTTAGTGTCTTTGGAGTAACTCCATCATTTAGAGCTGTTACTCCGGTAATGGTGAATGATTCTGTTCCATCAAGACCAAGTGACTCTGCAGTTTGACCCGGTAGATACTGAAGTGGAAGAACTCCCATACCAATTAGGTTGCTTCGGTGAATACGCTCGAAGCTCTCAGCAATAACAGCCTTGACTCCAAGAAGTGCAGTTCCCTTAGCAGCCCAGTCTCTTGAAGATCCTGAACCATATTCCTTACCAGCAAGAATCACTAGTGCTGTTCCTTGTGCCTGGTAGTTAGAAGACGCGTCGTAAATGAAACTCTGTGCTCCATCGGCTGTAGTGAAATCTCTTGTGTAACCACCCTCAACATCTTGAAGTAGTTGGTTACGCAATCTGATATTCGCAAAAGTTCCACGAATCATTACTTCGTGGTTTCCACGACGTGATCCATATGAGTTGAAATCTACGCGAGAGACGTTGTTCTCAGCCAAGTACTTTCCAGCTGGTGAATCAGCCTTGATAGATCCAGCAGGGCTGATGTGGTCAGTGGTTACTGAATCACCTAGCTTGGCTAACACTCTTGCATTGTGGAAGTCAACTACAGGAGTAGTTGTCATGCTCATGCCTTCGAAGTAAGGAGGCTTTCTAACGTAGGTGCTCTTTGGGTCCCAGCTGAAAGTATCTCCAGTTGGTGTTGGTAGAGACTTCCATCTCTCATCACCTTCGAAGACACCTGCATACTGCCTGTTGAACATATCAGAATCGATAGTTGAATCAATGGTTGCTTGAACTTCATCAGGAGTTGGCCAGATGTCAGATAGGAAAACGTCCTTGCCATCTTTGTCTTGACCTAGGGCCTGGTTGTCGAAATCAAAGTCCATTGTTCCGGCGAGTGCATACGCAACTACCAAAGGTGGAGATGCTAGATAGTTCATCTTCACATCTGGGTTAATGCGTCCTTCGAAGTTTCTGTTACCAGAAAGAACTGCTGTTACAGCAAGGTCATTCTTGTTAACAGCTTCTGAGATCTCTGCATCCAGTGGACCAGAGTTTCCAATACAGGTTGTGCAGCCGTAACCAACAAGGTCAAATCCCAAACCATTCAGATCAGAAGTCAATCCGGCTTTGTCGAAGTATTCGGTAACAACTTTTGAACCTGGAGCTAGAGATGTCTTTACCCATGGCTTGCTCTTTAGACCCTTTGCAACTGCTTTGCGTGCAAGCAAACCTGCCGCCATCATCACAGAAGGGTTTGAAGTGTTGGTGCAAGAAGTGATAGACGCGATAGCTACGTAGCCGTTGTCAATTGAGTAATCAGAACCTTCAACTGCAGCAGGGTTAGATGCAGATGAACTGTAGTTCTTGATATCCGTTGCGAAGTGTTCTTTAGCTTTAGAAAGTTCAATTCTGTCCTGAGGTCTCTTTGGACCAGCGATAGATGGAACAACAGTTGAAAGATCTAGTTCGATGTATTCGCTGTATGCAGCCTCGTTGTTTGCATCGTGCCATAGACCTTGAGCCTTGCTGTAAGCCTCGACCAAGTCGATTTCTTCTGAAGAACGACCAGTTGACTTTAGGTAATCAATAGTGACTTCATCGATTGGGAAGATTGCAACTGTTGAACCAAATTCAGGGCTCATGTTTCCAATGGTTGCTCGGTTAGCTAGTGGCACAGCACTAACACCTGCTCCATAGAACTCAACAAACTTTCCAACAACACCGTGCTTACGCATCATCTCGGTAATTGTTAGAACAACATCTGTTGCAGTTGCTCCAACTGGAATTGAGCCGGTCAGTTTAAATCCAACCACCTTAGGAATAAGCATGGAAACTGGCTGACCTAGCATTGCTGCCTCGGCTTCGATTCCACCCACTCCCCAACCAAGAACACCCAAACCATTAACCATGGTGGTGTGAGAGTCAGTACCAACACAAGAGTCTGGATAGGCAAGTGTTTCGCCATCTAGTTCTCTAGTCATAACTGTTCTAGCTAGATACTCAATGTTGACCTGGTGAACAATTCCTGTGCCAGGAGGAACAACCTTGAAGTTGTTAAATGCTCCTTGACCCCAACGAAGGAATTGGTAGCGCTCGCCATTTCTTTCGTATTCGTAAGCAACGTTTCGCTCGAAAGCATCCGGAGAACCAGCAACGTCGATAACGACCGAGTGGTCGATGACAAGTTCAGCAGGAGAAAGAGGGTTGATCTTCTTTGGGTCGCCACCTAAGTCAGCAACAGCTTCACGCATGGTAGCCAAGTCAACGATGCAAGGAACACCAGTGAAGTCCTGCATGATGACACGTGCAGGGCTGAACTGAATCTCAATGTCTGGTTCAGCTTTTGGATCCCAGTTCACAATGGCGTTGATGTGGGCATCAGTGATGTTCGCTCCATCTTCGGTGCGAAGCATGTTCTCAAGAAGAATTTTCAGGCTGTAAGGAAGCTGGTTCTTTAGAACGCTGTCCAACCTAAAGATGCGATAGGACTTGCTGCCCACATCAAGGGTTGAACTGGATTTGAAACTATTTACTTTGGACAAAGTCCGCTCCTAGCAGTGCTGAAAAAGAATTACTTGTCCAAAATACCATCTTGTTCGGCACTAACCACTTTCCTAAGCAAAAGCCACGAAATCCAGATCATCAGAAGGAAGTATGGGGTTCCCATCACAATCCTTGTGAAACCTAGTGAAACGACGTCATTGGCCCAATACATAGGAAGCTGAACTGCCAAACGAGATGCGAAGAATCCAACCCAAAGAAGCGTTACAAGGTTGAAAAACCTCATTTTTCGGCGTTCTTTTCTCCATTTGAGGCCCTGTTCCGTCATAAATCCAACAAGTACACCAATAATCGGAAAACGCACCAAAACGCTCAATAGAAGCCCTGCCCCGTAGGAGGCATTCGTTACGAATCCAGTCAAGTAGAAGTCTCTAGGCTGCCCTTCTGGGCGTTGAGCAAGATAAATAGCCAAAGCTATACCCAGGACTGGACCGACAAGAGCCGAAGCTGGTCTTTTGGCAAGGAAGTGTCGAATAATTAGTGCGACCATAGCGATAGAAACAAGAACTATAGAGATTGTTAGGTCTTGCCAGATTGCAAAGCTAAGAACATAAACAAGCCCTGGAACAGTTGCTTCAATGAACCCCTGCACGCCACCTACGCTGGCAAGAAGACTCTTGGCGTCTACTTTGTAGCCATCATCTGTCTTCTTGAGCCCGTACTTCTCAGAATCAATCTTTGGCTTCTCGTCAGCCATTACTTAGCTCTCGTAACAATGGAACCTAAAGGTAGCTCCAATGGCAGAACTTCACGAGGAGGTAGCGGGGTCTCTCCTCGCTTTACGACTATTCCCCTAAATACATCTTCAAGTTCACTCTTCTGCTCTAGATCTGAAATCGCAGCACCTGAAATAGTTCCCCTTAGAAGCCAGCGATCTCCACTGAATCCAAACATTCGTACCTTTTGATTCTTGGTATCTCCGAGAGCGATGTCAGCATGAATTTCAACTCCGTATGGACCAGTCACTTTTTCGGCTGTGACATTCTGTGATGTCAATGAGGTGTAGATGTCATCAACAACTTCATCCCAAAGAGTTGAGCCCTTCGAGCTAGCGAAAGCTTGAACCTGTAAAACGCTTTCACGGTAGTCAAACGAAATAGCCACCACTCGCTGTGTACCTTCTTCGATATCTGCTCTAACGCCAACTCCTGGGTTAGGTACGAAAAGAATAGAGCCGAAGTCAACTAGGTCTGTTGGTGCATTCAGATCTGAACTATCCCAAGGACCTCGGTTGAGTTGACGTCCACCATTTGCGTTCATCATTACTTAACTCCTGTTGATCCAAAGCCAGCATTTCCTCTTTGAGATCCTGGCAGTTCACTTACAACTACAAATCTTGCAGATTCAAACTTCTGAAAAAGCATTTGTGCAATTCTGTCGCCACGCGAGATGTGGAAATCTTCATCAGAGTGGTTTACCAAAGTAATTAGCATTTGACCTCGGTAGCCTGCATCAACAGTGCCAGGTGCGTTTAGTACTGTGATGCCGTGCTTAGCTGCCAAACCGCTTCGTGGATGAACTAGAGCGACATAGCCGGCTGGAAGAGCGATTGAGACACCTGTGTTGATGGTTTGTCTTGACCTTGCTGGAACTACAGCGTTTTCTGATGAACGAAGATCGTATCCAGCATCACCTGGATTGCCGATTGTTGGCATCAAGTCGTCTTCGCATTGAATTAGAACTTCAAAAGAGGTCATGAGCGTATTCTAATTCCATGACAATACTTCCAGCGAAGAACCTATACAAAGAGAGAGTTCTACCGAGCATATACTTCTACTTTGCTTCAATTACTCTCCCGGTCTCTCTTTTTCTCGTTGCTCTTCCATTTTCTGAAGTTGTGAGCATTTCAATGGCACTACTTTCAATTCCCGCAGTTCTAGTGCTCTCCTGGGTTGGTTCTCCGCTTATTTCTCTTAACGATCAAACACTTTCAATTGGCAAAGTGCAGATTGAAGTGAAGCACCTTGGTGCTGCTGAAGTAATTAGCCCATCAAGTGCCTTTGAAGAACGTGGAATCAAGTTAGATACGAGAGCCTTCACCAAATTTCAAATAGGTGTGAAGCAAATGGTGAAGATAGAAATCAAAGATCCGCTGGATCCAACGCCTTACTGGCTAATTGCTACTAGAAACCCAGAGGTTTTAGCTGGGCTACTAAATAAGCGTTAGTGAGCGCAATCAACACAAACAGGACCGTACTCGCCATCTTTCTTGGCTTTCTGGCTGTGGTGTTTCACGATAAAGCATTCTGAACAGGTGAACTCGTCCTCCTGCTTAGGCACGACGACAACGTCCTGCTCTTCGTTGGTTACCTCTGGGATTGAGAAAGAATCGGAATGATCGTCGGCGTCAACGTCAGACGAAGCAGATGTACCTTCTGACTCTTTGATAGCTTCAAGAGACTCTGTGTCGTCGTCGTTCTTGCGTGGAGCATCGTAATCGGTAGCCAATTACTTTCCTTTCGAATAATTCATTTCAGCGCTGAAAGTGTCCAACACGAAGTACATAAATGCAACCCTATTAACACCGAAGAAAGCACTATTGTCAGTCATCTCCCAGTTTGGGCGTGTCGCGGCACAGCAAAATCAACCGCAAATCTAGCAAATAGGGTGCGAAACTATCGGCAGAAGGAATGATAATGGCTGATTTACGAATAACTGGCGTTACTAACAACCAGCTCGAGCTGCAAGCTCCCGATGGCACTCGCCACTACCTTGAGATCTCCGCTGACCTACTAAAGGCGATGAAGACCCGTCCAGCTGAACTTCCACCGACACTTACCCCTAGAGAAATCCAGGCTGAAATCAGACTTGGCTCATCTGTTGCCGAACTAGTTGCCAGAACTGGAGCTGATGAAGACCAGGTAGCTAAGTACGCTGCCCCGATCATTACTGAACTCAAGCACATCGTCACCCTGGCAAGAAACATCAGACTCTCTCTAGCTGGAGATAGATTCACAGACCCAACTCAGATTGAGTTTGGAACTGTAATGGATGAACGCCTGACAACAAATGGAGCAACAGATGTTGCTTGGGTTTCAAAGAAGACAGTTGAAGGTGTTTGGTTAGTTTCAGCCGAATACAAGATTGATTCTCAACCAGCAATTGCTACATGGTCATTTGACCCGAAGGGCCTTTCTCTTGTTCCAGAGAATCAGAGTGCATTGCTTTTGTCTAATGGATCTCCACTAAGCCTGATTGAGAGCAAGCCAGTAAAGACAGAGCAAATTTTGCACCCAACTGTTACGGCCTCACAGGTTGAAACTGTTATCGAAGAATTGCCTACTCAAACAACAGGTCTATCTGTCGTACCAGAACTCATTGAAGAGACTCAACCAGAAGAAGACAACAGAACTGAAGTCATTAACATCGTTGAAACTGAAACTAGAGCGCCTTTCCACGTTGTAGACGACGTTGTTGAAGAAGTTGAAACTTACGAGCAAGAAGAACAGAGCTTTGTTGAAGAAGTAATTGAAGAAGTTGTTGAAGAGGAAACCTTTGACTCTTTCTCAGAAGAAGTGGTTCAGGAAGAGCCTGTAGCGGAACCAGTATTAGAGGTCGATGAGAAGCCGGCAACTCAAACTCCGCCTATTCAAAGCACTTCAAGATGGGCTGAAGTTCTATTCGGCTCCAAAGATGAAGAAGAAAACTAGCTAATAGCCCATCTTGATCAGCGGGATACTCATTTCCTGCTGGGTTATTGAACCATGATGACCAATCATTTCTAATGACTTCTTCTTTGCAAAGTCTCTGTGATACAGGGCTACTTCTTTCTTAGCCAAGATCAAGATATCTGGAACTGAATCTAAGTTCATCTCATGTGGCCAATAGCCAGCATCAATAAGATTCTTTGGACTGAGAACGTAACAGCTATCCCCCACACTGCTTTCCAAGTCCGTAAGAAGCGATTCTTTTGAGGTTGGGTCTTTCAAGTAGAGATAAAGAGCTCTAGTGTCGCCACCAACATTCAACAGAGTTTCTTTGTCTATGTATTGGTCGATGTAGACATGGTTGGCATGTGGAATGTCCACAACTCCATGGTCTGCAGTCAAAACAATTGCTGAGTTTTTCGTAAGCGATTTGTCGAGCGAAGACACTTCAGCATCTAAGTCCTCCAACTTAGACAGCCAATCTTGCGAATGCCAACCTTTCGCATGGGCTAGTTGATCTAGCTCCGGGACATACAGATAAATAACCTTTGGTTTGGGATCGGCAAGTAAGGTTTTTGCTTTCTCAAAGCGTTCTTCCAAAGACTTTGTTCCATGAAAGGCGCTTCTTCGCATGGTTGCCGCTGTGAAGCCCAGCCCGAGTCCTGGTAGGCAGCAGGTGCAACGGTATGAAATTCAATACCTTTATCAATAGCCATCTCTGAAACTGTTTCCAAAGGCTGGTATAGACGAGCTTCTTCCTGGCTTGTCCAGCCAGTGAGTAAATTTCGCTTAGTGTCTGTGCTTCTTTCGTAAACCTGATAGCCAATGAAATTGGTTTCCCAAGGTGACTTACCTGTGGCAAAGGAAACGATGCTGGTAGCTGTAGTAGCTGGGAAGAAACATGATGCAGGCAAGGAAGCTCTTGAATTCAGGAAACCTGCGTGAGCCCCAGATGCCTTCAGGTTTTGAGAACCCAATCCATCCACAAGAATTACGCAGACTGAACGCTTCTTGGCTAGATTCAGTGGATTTGGCTCCCCAAGCACGCTGCCTAAGGCACTTATCAACACATCGCCAAGCATCCCAAAGGATTTAGGAGGGGCAGGTAGCATCGAAGACATACAGATAAGTCTGCCACAGCCCTTTTAGCCACTAGAAAGATCATGACTAATAAGAAGCCTGAAAATCGTTTCCCTGAAGAACGAATCGTAGACATTGCCCTAACCCAAGAACTTAGTGACTCTTTTCTCGAGTACTCATACTCAGTAATTTATGCACGTGCGTTGCCAGACGCTAGAGATGGTCTGAAGCCTGTTCAAAGAAGAATCATCTTCCAAATGGGAGAAATGGGCCTGAAGCCTGATCGCGGACACGTCAAATCAGCACGAGTTGTTGGTGAGGTTATGGGAAAGCTTCACCCTCACGGTGATGGAGCTATCTATGACGCCATGGTGAGAATGTCACAGGCGTTCACTCTTAGAGTTCCGATGATTGATGGTCACGGAAACTTTGGTTCCCTTGATGATGGACCTGCAGCTTCTCGTTACACAGAGACCAGACTTGCTGCGGCCGCCCTAATCATGAATGAAGGTCTGGATGAAGATGTAGTTGACTTCAAGCCAAACTATGACGCTCAGCTTTCAGAACCAGAGGTACTTCCAGCTGCTTTCCCTAACCTTTTGGTAAACGGTTCTTCAGGTATCGCGGTTGGTATGGCAACGAACATGGCACCGCACAACATGCGTGAGGTTATTGCCGGAGCTATTCATCTTTTGAGTAATCCAAAGGCAACTTCGGCTGACTTGATGAAATTTATTCCAGGACCTGATCTTCCTTCCGGTGGAATCATCATGGGTACCGAAGGAATCAAAGAAGCATATGAGACAGGTAGAGGCTCCTTCAAGACCAGAGCAAAGGTTTCTATCGAAAGCGTCTCACCACGAAAACTAGCTTTGGTTGTTACAGAGCTTCCATATCTCGTCGGTCCTGAACGCATCATTGAGAAAATCAAAGATGGTGTCAACAGCAAGAAGCTTCAAGGCATCTCAGATGTTATTGACCTAACCGATAGAACAAATGGACTGAAGCTTGTCATTGAACTCAAGACTGGTTTCGATCCAAACGTAGTTCTCGATCTGCTCTATCGCTTTACTCCTCTTGAGGATTCATTCAGCATCAACAACGTTGCTCTTGTTGACGGTAGACCTGAGACATTGGGCCTTAGAGACATGCTAGGTGTGTACCTTGCTCACCGTGTAGTGGTTATCAAGCGTCGCACAGAGAACCGTCTGGGCAAGAAACTTGCCAGATTGCACCTTGTCGAAGGTTTGCTAAAAGCAATTCTGAGCATTGACGAAGTTATCAAGATCATTAGAGCTGCTGACGAAGTGGATGATGCTCGCAAGAAACTTATG
>JBEDLY010000021.1:0-11012 GCA_041171365.1 Actinomycetota bacterium
ACGAACCCAGTCCCAGTTCTCGCTAGGTTCTCTGGATAGGAATTCACCAACACCGTCAACATGTCCTTGAACATGGTGTCCACCAAAGCGGGTCTGCATAGTCATTGCTCGCTCTAGGTTGATTGGATCGCCAACCTTCACATCAGCCAAGCTAGTAAGTCTTAGGGTCTCGTGCATGACATCAGCACTGAAAGTGCCATTCTCAATCTCAACGGCTGTTAGGCAGGTGCCACTGCAGGCAATAGAGTCGCCACGCTTGATATCACTTGTGACAAGAGGGCCTTTGACAGTCAAACGAATGGCATCTGGCTGCTGCTCAATTGCAACAACTTCACCTAGTTCTTCAATGATTCCAGTAAACATTAGTTACTCTCCTTCGGGATAGCTCTCATAAACACATCTGCTCCAAGCTGCTTGATCTCGACGAATTCAAGAGCAAGTGCGTCTTTCATAGTTGAAATACCGATGTCTGTAACAGCAACATTTGTGCCACCGACAAGTAGTGGTGCTTGATAAATCAAAATTTCATCGAATAGACCGATAGCAATAAACTCGCTAGCAAGTTCAGCTCCGCCTTCAACCAGAATGTGTCTCATGCCTCGCTTCCAGAGTTGAGCAACAACTTCTTTCACATCATGAGTTCTAAGTTGAACTGTTGGAGCATCTTCGTTGAAGACTCTAAGGTCTTGGTCTAGTTCACTGTTTCCAACTACTACTCGAAGTGGTTGGTGTTCATATCTTGAACCATCTGGTTTTCTAGCAGTCAGATCAGGGTTGTCGTATTTGACTGTTCCTGTTCCAACCAGAATTGCATCAAGTTGAGATCTTCTTAGGTGAACATCTTCTCTGGATACAGGACCAGAGATCCATTTGCTTGTCTTATCACTAGCTGCAGATCTGCCATCAAGAGTTTGAGCCCACTTGAGTGTGATGTATGGACGCTGCTTCTTCATGGCTGTCAGCCAAACAACTGATTGTTGATCTGCTTCTTGCTCAAGAACACCCTGGATTACTTCAACACCTGCGGCACTTAGAGTCTTTGCTCCATTAGCTGATTCATTGCCTGGGTCTTTACTTGCATAAACAACTCTTGAGATACCAGCTTCAATCAAAGCAACTGCACATGGACCAGTTCTGCCAGTGTGATTGCAAGGCTCAAGTGTCACTACAGCTGTAGCTCCTTCAGGGACACCGTTAGGTAACTTGCTTAGAGCATCAACTTCAGCGTGAGGAGTTCCAGCACCTTTATGCCAGCCCTCAGCGATGATGTTCAAATCCTTATCGAGAATGATTGCACCAACTTGAGGGTTCACGCCGTAGGCCGGTCCGAGTAGGGCAAGTTCAAGTGCCCGACGCATCGCCGGTTCGAACTTCCTAGTATCGGTCATCCCGAGCCTTTCAATAGGGCTTCGGGGTAGGGTCAGATAGACGACCAAAGGTCAGGCCAAGATAGGCCAAACCCTCTGTTCTTCTACCATCCGGACTTTAACCGTCGGTTCTGGAGTTTCACCAGATCAACCGCCAAACCATTTACCTAAGTATTTGTCGCCATCTAAGGCAGCTTGTCGGGTCGCGGACTATAACCGCCGGTTCAGATTTACACTGACCCCGAAGAACTGTTATTACCTGTAAAGCATGGCAGATAAGGCCAACAATTGCGACCCTATTCGCCTAGGGCTAAATAGGGCTTATTAGCCCTTTACAGAGCCTGCCAGCAGTCCTCTAACGAAGTAACGCTGTAGGGCAAAGAAGACGATTAGCGGCACAACCATGGATACAAAGGCACCTGCGGTCAATAGTTCCCAACCGCTACCTCTAGAGCCCACCATCTCAGCAATACGCACAGTAAGAGGTGCTACCTGTTTGACTCCACCACCGAAGGTTAGACCCACTAGGAGGTCGTTCCATACCCATAGGAACTGGAAGATGGAGAAGGAAGCGATAGCCGGTACTGATAGCGGAAGGATGATCTTGCTAAACAGTGTGAACCAGTTAGCTCCATCAACACGGGCTGCTTCAATCAGTTCCTTAGGAATCTGGCTTAGGAAGTTGTGAAGAAGGAAGATAGCCAATGGCAAACCGAAGATAGTGTGGGCAATCCAAATAGGAATGAAGGTTCCGGTTATTCCAAGATCAGGAATGATGACTGTATCGCCGATTACTAGACCCTTAGAGAAGAGCTGTAGGAGAGGGATCAGGGTTAGCTGAAGAGGAACAACCTGGAGACCAAAGATGATGAAGAATATCGTGTCTTTACCTTTGAAGTTGAACCATGCCAAAGCATATGCTGCGAACAAAGCCAGAGTGATAGGGAAGACTACCGCTGGAATTGTTAGAGCGAAGCTGTTGAAGAAGAACTGAGCAAGAGGTGGGTTAGTAGTGGAACCCATGAATAGAACTTGACCGTAGTTCTCCAAAGTAAAACTTGGGTTGGTGAAGAAAGTCCACCAACCACTGTTGTTAATGTCCTTCTCAGGTCGAATAGATGAAACCAATAGACCAAAGGTTGGAATTGTCCAAAGAATTGCAATGATTACTGCAACAGCTGACGCTATTGGGGATGAAAATATGTCTCTAGCTTTTTTCCGAGTGCTCATTATCTCTCAGCCCTCTCACGTCTTAGTTGTCTGATGTTGTAGGCGATGATTGGCAATACACAAACTAGAAGGATTACTGCCAAAGCACTTCCCTGACCGTAGTTCATTTGTCTAAAGCTCTGAGAATACATTTCGTTAGCAATAACGTTGGTCTCGAAGTTACCACCGGTCATTGTTCTAACGATGTCGAATACCTTTAGAGTTCCAATCGCTGTGGTTGTTAGGACAACAATGATTGTTGATCTAATCATTGGAACGGTAACTCTGATGAATCGCTGCCAGTTGCCTGCACCATCGAGCATTGCTGCTTCGACTACTTCATCTGGCACGTTCTTCATAGCTGCGGAAAGAACGACCATGGCGAAACCAGTCTGAATCCAAATCATTACCAAGATAAGAAGAAGTGTGTTGCCTGGTGCTTCTAGTAACCAGTTAGGCGGATCCATACCAAAGGCTTTTGAAATGGCACTGAACAAACCAATATCTGGTTTGTCTGGGTTTGGCTGGTAGTTGTAAACAAACTTCCAGATAACACCTGCACCAACGAAAGAGATAGCCATAGGTAAGAAGATTAGAGACTTAACTACACCTGGACGCTTCATGCGATCTGTTAGGTAAGCAATAGAAAGACCGATGATGGTTGAAAGTGTAGGCACAGCTAGAACCCAAACTGCGGTGTTTCGTAGAACAATCAAAATTTCTGGAATCGTGAATGACCAGACGTAGTTATCTAAACCAACAAACTCGGTGCTGTCCGCGTTCATGAAAGACATAACCAGAGTTCTAAGAGTTGGGTAGACCAAACCAATTAGAAGAAAGAGAACTGCAGGAGCTAGGAATACTGCGTACTTGAGCCATTCCTGAACTCTGACATTTACTCGAGATGCGAGTAAGAAGACTAGGTAAATCACTGCAGCAAATGCTGCGAGAGAAACGATGAGAAGAATTAGGTTAGGGAAAATCACTTCCCAGGGGGTCTTGCGAGCTGCTAAGAACGCGGTGTTAATCATTTATTTCCTGACTTTGTTGAAATGGGGTGTGGCTTTCACTTTCGTGTCCACCACACCCCACTACAAGGGTAGTTCTAGCCTAATTTAGTTCTTAGGCCATGATGCCTCGATTGCGTCAAGAACAGCCTTGTCAGACTTGTCTTCTGCAACCCAAGCGGTCATTTCTTTCCAGAATGTACCTGCACCAACAGCGGCTGGCATAACGTCAGATCCATCGAAACGGAAGGTTGTAGCGTTCTTTAGAATCTGAACTGCAACCTTGTTTACTGGGTCAGCAACGTTTGCTTCGTCTAGGCCCTTGTTAGCTGAGAACCAGCCACCAAGCTTTGCCTTCGCGTTGTTCCACGCTGGAGTTGTTAGGTAGTGCTGTAGAGCTGCAACTTCGCCACGGTCTGAGAAAGCTGCTACGAACTCTCCACCACCAAGAGCTGGCTTGTTGTCAGCAGATGCACCAGGGAAGTAGAACACTGAGATTCCGTTTGCCTGTGTTGTGTCTGATGGGTCAACAATTGTTGCTCCGTGGTCAGCAGCAAGAATTCCACCGATGAATGAAGCCTGACGGTGCATTGCACATGAACCATCAACGATTCCTGCTCCACCATCCTGGAATGTAGTAGTCGCGATTGACGCTACGTCACCAACATAGTCAGGGTTCTTTAGGATCTTTCCTGCTTCACCGATAGCTGTAGCTACAGCTGGGTCGTTGAAAGGAATACCGTGAGTAACCCACTTGTCGTATGTCTCTGCTGACGCGGTACGAAGCATGATGTCTTCCATCCAGTCAGTTCCAACCCAACCAGTTGCTTCACCAGAACCGAAACCAGCACACCATGGCTGGATCTTTCCGTCAGCAGCAATCTTGTCAGATAGGTCTAGCAGTTCCTGCCAGGTAGTTGGGATTGTGTAGTTGTTGTCTGCGAATACCTTCGGGTTGTACCAAACGAAAGACTTCACGTTAGCACCTAGAGGTGCAGCGAAGAATGTTCCGTCTACAGTTCCGTAGTTCTTCCAGTCTGGTGAGTAGTTAGCGTCAACTGACTCGCTTACAGCTGCAGGTGCAGCAACAAGGCTGTCCTTGAAGCGTGCAAGTAGACCTGGCTGAGGGAAGATCGCTAGATCAGGTGCAGTTCCACCTTCAACGCGAACAGCAATCTGAGCTTCGAACTCCTGAGTACCGTTCCAGTTAACTGTGATGCCTGTACACTCTTCGAATTCAGCGAATGACTCGACGAATAGGTCTGCTTCTGGAGCGATGATGGTTGTGTATACCTCAACCTCAGTGCCCTCGAAGCCCTGGTAGTCAGCGTACGCTTCACAACCGGCAGCAACGCCGTTGTCAGCTGGCGCACAACCGGCTAGAAATAGCGTTGCAACAGCTGCAGATGCAGTAGCCGCGATAACGCGCTTTGACATAAAGCTCATTAATTTCTCCTTGATAGTAATGGGCGAGACGTAGATTACGTCTCACCAAAAATATAGTTGAGCAATCTGGGCTTTTTGGGGTCGAATGCTTACGCCTAGGTAACGATTTGGAATAAGGCTTACATTCCACAAGTTTGCTGGGGTGAAAGCCCGTAAAAGAGGCTCTTTTCCCTACAAATCTGTAAATGTTTGCAGAAGTGCTACTTAGCGCGGATAAATCCGACTCTGTCGTAGACCAGTGCCAATGTGGTCTCGGCAACTTCGAGTGCTTTTTCAGCACCAGAGGCCAATAAGCGATCTAGTTCAGCAGTGTCACTCATAAGGTCATTTGCTCTGTCTCGGATTGGACCTAGAGCACTAATGACCACATCAGCTACTTCGCCCTTTAGGACTCCATAGCCAGCACCTTGGAATCTATCCTCCAATGAGGCTAGAGATTCACCACTAATAGAGGAGTGAATAGAAAGAAGGTTTGTTACTCCTGGCTTGTTCTCCCAGTCGACTCTGATGCTTGCATCAGTGTCGGTAACAGCACTCTTGATCTTCTTCATGATGGTTGAATCGTCATCCATTAGGTTGACTAAACCTTTAGGGTCAGCTGCTGATTTAGACATCTTCGCTGTTGGGTTCTGCAGGTCGTAAATCTTCGCTGTCTCTTTCAAGATGTGTGCTTCAGGAATAGTGAAGGTTTGACCATATCTTGAGTTGAAGCGTTCTGCTAGATCTCTAGTTAGTTCTAGGTGTTGTCTTTGGTCTTCACCAACCGGAACTGCTTTTGGTTGATAAAGCAAGATGTCAGCAGCCTGAAGAATTGGGTAAGTGAATAAGCCAACTGAAGCAGAATCACTGCCAGCCTTTTGAGACTTGTCTTTGAACTGAGTCATTCGACTTGCCTCACCGAAACCAGTGATGCAGTTCAATACCCAAGCAAGTTCAGCATGGGCTGGAACATGGCTTTGAACAAACAGAGCAGAGTCCTGAGGGTTAATTCCAGCAGCGATGTATTGAGCAGCAGTTCTTCTGGTGTTTGTTCTGAGTTCGTTAGGGTCTTGAGGAACTGTGATGGCGTGCAGATCAACAATCACATAGAAGGCGTTGAAGTCTCTTTGCATGTTGACCCAGTTAACTAGGGCCCCAAGGTAGTTACCTAGGTGCAGAGATGAAGCACTCGGCTGCATGCCGCTTAGAAGATTTGCTTTGCCAGTCATGTTAGATAGCGTACTCAACAACAACCGGGGAATGGTCCGTGAAACGGGTGTCATAGCTAGCTGCTCTATGAACCTTGTAGCCTGAGGCAACCTTGGCAAGCTTTGGAGTTGCTAATTGGTAGTCAATTCTCCAACCGGTATCGGTATCAAAAGCCTGACCTCTATAGCTCCACCAGGTGTATGGACCAGGCACCTCTGGGTGAGCGGCTCTACCCAGATCTACCCAACCTTGCTTATGCATCCAGATATCGAAGTAGGCGCGTTCTTCAGGTAGGAAGCCAGCATTCTTGAGATTGCCCTTCCAGTTCTTGATGTCTAGTTCTGTATGTCCAACGTTTAGATCTCCAACCACAACCGCAAGACCGTCTTCTTTTCTAAGTTCAGCCATTCGCTTGGTCATTGCATCTAAGAACTTGTATTTCTCAACCTGCTTAGGGGTATCAACTTCACCTGAGTGGACGTAGGTGCTGATTACCGTAACTGTCTTGCTCTTTATCTTGAAATCAACCTCTAGCCATCTGCCAGCACTGTCAAAACTCTTTGGACCAAGGGTAGTTCTTGAAGCTGCAGGAGCGATCTTAGAAATAACTGCTACACCTGCTCTGCCTTTGGCTGATGCTGAATCATGAAGGATGTGCCACTTGGTGCCATCATTCTGGAGGTCTTCAATGGCATTAAAAATCTCTATTAGATCTGATGTCTCAGCTCTTACTTCTTGAAGAGCGATTACATCAGGGGAGTGCTCAACAACCCATTCGGCGAAGCCCTTCTTGAAGGCGGCTCTAACACCGTTGACGTTGATGGTTACTACAGAGAGATTAGATGGCATGGGACAAGTTTAAGGTCATCTTAGACTTGTTAGGTGAGTGAACGCATTTTAGTTGGAGCAGGTGTTGGCACAGGTGTGTCTATTGCGCCAGCGTTCATCTTCAGAACCGAGAGATATGTTCCTTGGGACACTGAGGCAGCTGGTTCCACTAGGGGATTAGTTGCTATTAGAGCAGCACTTGCTGAAGTTTCTAATGAGATTGATAAAGCAAGAGAAGAAACACAAGGCGACTCTGCCGAGATACTTGATGCCTTGAAACTGGTTCTTCAGGATCAATCTCTTATGGAGAGCATCAAAGTTCGTCTGGCCGATGGAGCCAATACTCAAAGAGCAGTGATTGGCGCCTTTAAGGTTGCTGCCGAGTCATTGGCTCAACTCGGTGAATACTTCGCAGAGCGTTCAAACGACATTTCTGAACTGGGCGAAAGAGTGATTGATAAGCTCACCGGCAAAGAAGACTTGTTATGGCCAATCGAACCTTTTGTTTTGGTAACTGACAATCTTGGACCGTTAGAGATGGTCAAACTTCAGAAGAGTTCCATCGTGGGACTAGTTTCTAGTTTGGGAAGTCCAAGTTCACACACTTCTATATTGGCTAGGGGAATGAATCTACCGACCGTAGTTTCAGTCAATGGTGCTGAATTCATTCAGCCAGGAGATCAGCTAATTGTTGACTCCTCGAGTGGTCAAGTTCTGGTGCGACCAGACCAATTAGAACTAGAACAGTATTCAAAAGCCGCATTGGCAAGCCAGCCTGAAGCAGGACTATCAATTGATTCCCTTGATCTCCCAGTCAAGCTCTATGCCAACCTAGGTTCAAGTTCTGAAGGTGATGCGGCTATTACATTCGGAGCTCAAGGGGTTGGGCTATTTAGAACAGAGCTTCTTTTTCTAGGTGAGAAAACAGCACCATCGCTAGAGACACAAGTGCTGGAGTATTCAAGATTGCTTGAACAGTTCCCAAATCAAGTTGTCATAGTTCGCGTTCTTGATTTGGATACTGACAAACCTCTTCCTTTCCTAAAACTCACTGAAACAGGCAAGTATGCCAACCGTGGTTTCCAAGCGTTACTTGCAAACCCAGAAGCCCTCAAGACACAGTTGACTGCACTCAGCCTTGCTTCACAAAGATATCCAAACGCAAAACTATGGGTGATGGCTCCGATGGTTTCAACTGCCGAGCAGGCTGCTGAGTTTGTTGACATGGCAAAAGAATTAGGACTACAAACTGTTGGTGTGATGATTGAAGTTCCAGAAGTTTGTGAACCTGAAGTACTAAAGAAAATTGTTGGGGTGGTCGATTTTCTAAGTATCGGAACAAATGATCTAACTCAATACACATTGAACCAAGACCGTTTAGATTCTCCGCTAGCGGTATCTGAAGTTCGTTCACCAGAAGTTCTGAAGTTAATTCAGAGAGTTGCAGCAGCTTGTGTTGAAGCTGAACTGCCTCTGGGAATATGCGGTGAAGCGGCTAGCGATCCGGTGTCAGCAAAATTGTTTATAGATTATGGAGTAACTTCTTTGTCAGCTTCTCCAGCCTTGCTGCCGTCTCTAGCCCGAGAACTTAGTCATCAATAGATAAGTAAATAAATTTCTTATCAACAGTCACTTTGAAACTGCGTAGCGACTTTCTTGCAGGTCCCCTTCTTGGAGAACCAGACTCCATATCAAACTGAGATCCGTGTCCTCTGCCTTGAGCTTGGCAGGCAAGGTTCCTACCCTTGATGGAATTAATTGCTAGCCCGTTGTGTGGGCAGCGTTGATCAAAAGCTCTAAATACACCTGGCTTCGGTTGAGTGATTAGAACCATGAGGTTCTTAGCGCCTGCAACTCTAAATGAGCTTGCACCTCCGACCTTGATGTCTTTGGTTGCACAAATCTTGAACTTCTTTTCGCCAGCTAGAGCGGATGAAGCAATTGAACTAAGACCCAGAGATCCAGCTGCAACTGCAATGGTTCTTAGGAAGTTTCTACGACTAACTCCGGACAGAGAGTCTTTCGGCTCTCTATGCAGCCCATCAGCAGGGCAGGAGTTGAATTCGGTCATAACCCAAGAATAAGCAGGTACAAGGAACTAGCCGAGTAAATATGTGTTTCTCTTAGATAACTTTCAGGTGAACTTAGCTACGACCGCGAAGAACTGCCTGCTTTACTTCAGCAATAGCCTTGGTAACTTCAATACCTCTAGGGCAAGCCTCGGTGCAGTTGAAGGTGGTGCGGCAGCGCCAGACACCCTCTTTGTCGTTCAAGATGTCTAGTCGAACTTCAGCGGCTTCGTCTCTTGAGTCAAAGATGAACCGGTGAGCGTTCACAATCGCTGCAGGGCCAAAGTACTGGTTATCAGTCCAGAACACTGGGCAAGAAGTGGTGCAGGCAGCACAGAGAATGCACTTTGTGGTGTCTTCAAATCTTGCGCGGTCTTCAGGTGACTGGATTCGCTCAGCTACCGGAGTATCTGAAGCAATAAGGAAGGGCTTCACATCTCTATAGGCCTGGTAGAAAGGCTCCATGTCTACAACTAGGTCCTTCTCAACCTTTAGACCCTTGATTGGCTCAACATAAATAGGTTGGGTGATGTCTAGATCTTTGATCAGAGTCTTACAAGCCAAACGGTTTCTACCGTTGATGCGCATTGCATCAGAACCACAAACACCGTGAGCACATGATCTTCTAAAAGTTAGACTGCCATCAATTTCCCACTTGATTTTGTGGAGAGCATCTAGAACACGATCTGTTCCAAACATGGTGACATCAAAGTCTTGCCACTTTGGTTCTGCATCTGTCTCAGGATCAAAACGACGAACCATCAAAGTGACGGTGAAGGATGGGATAACACCTAGTTCTTGAGTTTCCATAGTTGAGCTCATTAGTACTTACGCTCCATTGGTGGGTAGTTGGTAATTACAACTGGTTTCCAGCCGAGATCGATCTGGTCACCTTTTTTATAAGCCATTGAGTGAACCATGAACTTTTCGTCATCTCTAGTTTCGTAGTCTTCACGGAAGTGACCTCCGCGGCTTTCACGTCTCTCACGAGAAGTGAAGGCTAGAACTTCTGCAAGGTCTAGAAGGAAACCAAGTTCGATTGCTTCAAGTAGATCTGTGTTGAAACGAAGACCTCTGTCTTGAACCTGAATGTTCTCGTATCTCACACGAAGTTCTTTGATCTTGTCTAGAGCTTCGTTCAATGAATCTTCAGTTCTATAAACCTGAGCATTTTTGTCCATGGTGTCCTGAAGTTCTTTACGGATTACCGCAATCTTTTCAGTTCCACGAGCGTTACGCATGTGTTCGATAAGTTTCACAGTCTCTGCAACTGCATCAGCTGGAACATCAACAAACTTTGCATCCTTCGCATACTCAACTGCATAGATACCTGCACGCTTACCGAAGACGTTGATGTCTAGAAGTGAGTTAGTACCAAGTCGGTTTGCTCCGTGAACTGATACACAAGCACACTCACCAGCAGCGTAAAGACCAGGAACAACGGTGTCGTTGTCTCTAAGAACCTCAGCCTTGATGTTGGTAGGAATACCACCCATTGCATAGTGAGCAGTTGGGAATACAGGAACTGGCTCGGTGTAAGGTTCAACACCTAGGTAGGTTCTAGCAAACTCTGTAATGTCAGGAAGCTTGGCATCAATAACAGCAGGCTCAAGGTGAGTTAGGTCTAGAAGAACGTAGTCCTTATTAGGTCCAGCCCCTCTTCCTTCTCTAACTTCGTTAGCCATTGCACGAGCAACCATGTCTCTAGGAGCTAGGTCCTTGATCGTTGGTGCATATCTTTCCATGAAGCGTTCACCTGAAGCATTGCGAAGGATAGCTCCTTCACCACGAGCTGCTTCACTCAAAAGAATTCCAAGTCCAGCTAAACCGGTTGGGTGGAATTGGTAGAACTCCATGTCTTCCAATGGAAGACCTTTACGCCAGATGATGCCAACACC
>JBEDLY010000022.1:0-10994 GCA_041171365.1 Actinomycetota bacterium
AGACAAAAAGAAGTTGCTGCTCTTATGACTAAGTACAAGATCAAGTAGACAGAGCAGCTAACAGCCCTTCACTCAGTGCTTTATTTGACGGAGAACTGTGAACAAATAACATCTAAGTTTTCCCTGATAGCGCTAATGGCTTCACCAGACTGAGCCAACTTAGCTGCGTTATCTGGTTCAGTAATTACTAATGACAAATACTCGATTGATAGATCCGAAAAGTTGTTGAACTGGGTCTTCAATTCCTTTGAGCCACTCTGGCTAGAAATTAAGCGAACGTTAGAAATATATGTCTCTAGCTGATCGTCATATTCCGGCAGAGGTAAGGCTGAATAGTCAATGCAGGCTTTTCGGTCAGAGTCCCTAGCCGAAGCATTACTAAAGCCAATAAGAACTGTCATCGCTAGAACAAGGAAGGCCACACCGGCATAGACGAGGTATCTGTTGCTTAGATGCTTGGGTAGTCGCTCCGGGTTGGTTGCACTTTTGAATATCAGAGCTGCACTTACGTTAATTGCCACGGAGAACACCGTGAGGGCCAGAACCAACCAGAGCAATTGAGTTGAGTTGAATCTAAGCAGGCTATAAAGACCTTGAAAGACTTCAAAGAAGCTTTGTTTTGGATACTTTGCTGCAATAGGAATTACCAGTAAAACAGGTAGCACCAGCAGGACCACTGCAGGTATCAGACTCAGCCAAAACTTAACCTTGTGATTAACTTTTGTGGCAGACAAGCCTGCGGTTATGAGGTTCAAAATAAAGAAGGTGAAGTAGATGCCGATAATGACTTCAAGGGTCTGTTTGAAGTCTGCGTAATCTTCGATGTCTATGGAAGTTAAATATTCTCCGAGAGGGAACCAATAACTAATTGGCACGATAAGCAAGATGGAGCTTAGAGTCAGGAGAAGCCCTGCTCTCAAATGTTTGATGCGGTCGCTCACCTGGTCTCCTTCAACGCAAACTCAGCCTAGACCCGCAATACCAACAAGCCTGACATCGCAATGGCAGAATGGACCTGATGGAAAATCTAAATGGAAAAACAGCGCTTATCACTGGAGCTAGCTCAGGGCTTGGCGAAGCATATGCTCTGAAGCTTGCATCTCTTGGAGTGAAAGTTATTCTTGTTGCCCGCAGAGCAGACCGACTAAGAACTCTCGCTGATCGAATTACTGCAGCGCACGGAATCTATGCTGCGAGTGTTCTCCCGATGGACCTAAGTTCTAAAGACGCTGCATCAACTCTGGCAAATGTTCTCAAAGGACGCGGAACACAGATTGACATCCTTGTGAACAATGCTGGCTTCGGTAAGACAGCGGAATTCATTAAAGAGAACAACAAATTCATAGTTGATGAACTAACAGTCAACGTAAGCACACTTGTTGAACTAACACACGCATTCCTGCCAGGCATGGTTGAGCGTAAAGATGGAATCGTAATCAACATCGCATCCACAGCTGCATTCCAGTCACTGCCCTTTATGGCCGTCTATGGTGCAACCAAAGCATTTGTACTTTCCTTCACAGAGGCTCTCTGGGGAGAGACTAAGAACACTGGAGTCAAAGTATTAGCTGTTTGCCCTGGCCCAACTGCTACTGAGTTCTTTGATTCAAACGGAAACTCTCCTGCACTAGGAAAGTTCATCAGGTCATCTCAGAATGTGATTGACAGTACTTTTACTGCTCTTGCAAGGAAGAACTCTCCTGCAGCGGTAATTGATGGTCCTCTAAACAAGATCATTGCTCTAACCAGCAGGTTCTCAACTAGAAGATTCGCAATCAATCTTTCAGCGAAGGTTATGAAGCCTAAAAAGCGCGGCTAGTTTCGTCTTTCGATACTGAACCCGTTAGCAAGATCTCTAGTCCAAGAGGCATCTGGGACATCCACTCGAGTTAGCCCAGAAAGTTGTTCTGGGTTGTCAATGTATAAAGCTGTCGAGCTACCGCCATCAAGCAAGATGGCATCGGTTGCACCTAATTGAAGAAGCCACTGAGCCATCTGGCTAGAAGTTGAACCACCCTGACGATAGCCAAAATCAAAAGCTAAAAGCCCTCTGCTTGAGGTAACAAACCAGATCTGACCATCTTGATTCCAGCCAATCGCAGTTCTAGGTCTGTGATCTTTATTGTGTTGGGCACAGATCCAAATCATCTTGCCGCCCTGAACAATTCTTGGTCCACGTCCAGCAGCACTAATAAATTCAGACTTAGCTGCAGCTGAGTACGCTTTGGAAACATTAACTATGTCGCCAACTTTAAACTTGTTCGCAACAGAAGCAGCAACTGATGAGCGAGCTTGAACAACGTAACCGCCGGTGTCAACTTTGATTCGGCTACCAGTCTTGTAAACATTTTTGACCACAAATTTTCCATTGCCATCTGGCAAGATTCTCAGAGTGGCTCGACCAGAAGTAGTTGTGTCTTTGAATGAGCTATCAAACAAAGTTGCTCCTGGACCAAGATTTGTGTAGTTCACAGAGTCGATGTTTAGTGAGTTGGACTTACTTGAAACATTTCCGTAAGTAGTGATTGTGTCTGCTGCAATTCGCTCTTCGTATGCTGGAGCAGCTGGAAGACTGAATTTCATTGCAGTCTTTAGTTTCAACTTTCCAAACTGCGCTGCAAGGAATCCCTTCACCTGGATAACGTGACCGGTCTTAGAAGCTATTGATGCTCCCTTAGGGTAAACCCTGACAATCTTGCCTGCCTTCACTAACAGTGTTGCATCACCCTTTGGGGTCAGTGGTCTAATGAAGCTGCTCTTGTAGAGCACAACTGATTGTGGTCCTGGTTCAAGTTGGTTGACCCCGGTGATGCTGTACTTCTTCTTTCCTACCGTGATTGTTCCAGTGCTGCGATAGCCGTAGGCTTCAGAAATTTTCTTTCGAGTAAAACCGAATACTTCTGTTTGACCTGGAGGCGAGTATGAAACGTGACCTGACTCAACCATGGCATTCCAAGGTCCTGTTCCGTCAAAGTAATCGCCGTTCACTGCAGATATAGTTTTTGAATTTGATTCAGCCATGATGCGAAGATCTTGTGACCTTGGAATTCCAAGGTGGAGAACACCTAAAGAGATGTCTCGAAGATTTCCAGACACAACTGAAACTTTGGCTCCGAGTGAAGATAGCGATGCGTTAGAAGCATCGCTTCCTGGTTGCCATTGCCAAGACTTCAAAGTTACGTTGTTACCGAGAGAAACCTCCGGTGCTTGTCTAGAGGAAGTCAAAGGTGGGGTGTAGATACATCCGGTGTTAGCCGCATTGGCTGGCAATGATCCTGATACAAGAAAAGCGGTAGCCACAGTAAAGCTGAGACCTTTTAGAACTCTGCTTCTTGTGAATATCCTTTGTGTTTTCATCCGACCTTCAGACTATAGGAACTAGTGGGTAGGCTTTTCGTATGTTTAGGACGAGGAAAGCCAGTGCTGTTTCAGCTCTGATTATCCTCGCAATAACTGGGAGTTTTCTGAGTACATCTTCTGTACAAGCCACTCCTAATTACGTTGAAGGCACTGATGCTGCTGCCGAAGTCTTCAACCCCCTGAGAGTTGATAACTTCGACCTTCAGATGTCTGATGCTGATTTCGAGTCCCTCAAGTCCCCCAACGTGAACTGGGAGTTTGAGGGTGATTGGCGTGAAACCCAGATGTCATTCACAATGGCTGGGATAGTTTATGGTCCCTATAAGGTTGGAGTCCACCTCAAAGGTGCCTGGGGATCTTGGCGAGATGTCACCCAAAAAGCTGCATTCAAAGTCAAAATGGATGCTTTTGTAAAAGACCAAACTCTTTTCGGAATTTCAAAATTCACCTTGAACAATATGGTTCAAGACCCTAGCTACATTCATGAAACTCTCACCTACAGGCTCTATCGCTCTTTGGGTGTGCCAACACCTAGAACCGGATACGCGAACGTAACTCTGAATGGTCGAGACTACGGTCTTCACCTAAACATCGAAACAATGGATAAAATCTTGCTCGCTCGCTGGGGCATTTCAACCGCTCATCTTTATAAAGGTGCGGTTCCTTACTTCCCTGATTTCTATGAGGGAAGAGAAAGCCAATTCGCAATTGAGTCCGGAAGCAAGACCGATACATCTGATCTAACGGCTTTCATAAAAATTCAAGCCATGCGCGGCCCTGCCTGGTGGGCTGAGATGGGCAAGATTGCCGACATGAAACAGATGACCTTGGGCTGGGCTGTTGAACTTTACGCTGGCCATTGGGATGGCTATGTAATGAACAAGAACAATTACTTCCTAAATTTTGACAAGACTGGGAAAGTAACCTTACTTCCATGGGGAACAGATCAAACTTGGAACGGTTCACTGAACTACTTCAGATCTCCTGCTCTGATAATCAATAAGTGTTGGGCAGTTCCTCAATGCAAACTGATCTATGAGCAATCACTGGCAGAAGTCGCCAACAAAGCTGAACAGCTTGACCTTGAAACTATGGCTGGAGATGTTTCCAGAGCAATAACTGAGGATGTTGCTCGAGATCCATTCGGTCCTGGCTATAACGTCGTAACTGATTATCAAAACGGAACAGTTTGGCGACTAGGCAACCAACTCGGTGCCCTGCAGTCAATTTCTGCCCCTTGGGACACTGGCCTGCAGTCCGTAACTGTGAACAATGTTGCATATAACCTTGGCTCTACTGTCTATCTTCCTGCTGGGACAAGGCAAGTAAGCGTTGAAGCATTAACAACTGAGTATGACGCGAGAGCAATAGTTTCTAATCCTGATGCACTTAAAGATGGTTTGAATACCATTACAGTTCAGGTTACTTCGGCAAACGGTAAGCACACTCGAACAGAGACAGTGAACATTTACGTTTACAAGACATTGACAACCAAGAGCGCAATCGGTTTCGCCAAATCATCTTCGAAGCTAATCTCAAAGGGAACTCTTTCCTTAGACAGCCTGATTTCAAAACTTTCTACATCTCAGAAACTTGTTCTAACTGTGAGCATGCCTAAGTCAAAAACTCTTTCTCTTGCAAAAAACAATGTGCTACTAAAGCAGAGAACTGACTTCATTGTGAAGGCCCTCACTGCCAAGGGAATAAAAGCCACCAAGGTAACTAAGTCTCTAGCAAGCACTGGTACAGCGGACTACCTCACTATCTCCGCAAGCTACGTCAAATAATTACCTCTGGTTGCAAGAAGCAGTAATCCTCATTGAGTAAGGTATGAACGTGAACCCAGTAAAGCCATCCAGTTCAATTTCATACATCATGCCTGTATTGAATGAAGAAGCTCACCTTCGAAGTGCTGTTGCCAGCATCTTCGAACAGCACGGTTTAGTAGCCGGTAAAGCTGAAGTGATTTTGGCTCTAGGTCCTTCGAAAGATAAGACCAATGAAATAGCGGAAGCATTGAGTAAGGAATACCCAGTTCAATTGGTTACAAATCCGACTGGTAAAACCCCTGCCGGATTAAACCTTGCAATTGCCAAAGCTAAGAACGATGTAGTCATAAGAGTTGATGCCCATAGTGTGCTATCCCCTGACTATTCGATCAACGCAGTAAAGATCTTGAGTGAAACTGGAGCGGGAAACGTGGGCGGCCTTATGAAAGCCGAGGGAGTAACTCCTTTCCAAAAGGCAGTGGCCTGGGCCTATGGCAGCAGATTTGGTTTGGGTGGTGGCACATATCACGTTGGCGGAGAAGCTGGGCCTAGCGATTCTGTTTATCTAGGAGTATTCCGCCGAGATGTCCTCCTAAAACTGGGCGGATTCGACGAAAAGATGATTCGTGGTCAGGATTGGGAGCTAAACCTAAGAATCAGAGAATCTGGTGAACAAGTTTGGTTTGATCCAAGCCTTGTAGTGACCTATTTTCCAAGAAGTACCTGGAGAAAGCTGCTCAAGCAGTTCTTTGATACCGGTGCTTGGCGGGCGCTTTTGACTAAATCTCACCCAAATAAGGCAAATCTTAGGTATTTTGCTCCACCAGCACTAGTTTTAGCCTCATTTATTGGGCTAATTCTTGCAATTTCGGGATTTGGCGGACTAATTGGGCTTTTGCCGATAGTTACATACCTTCTTGCTGTGGCTCTTATCTCCCTAACAGCAAAGGGATTGAGCCTAAAGGCTAAATTAGCCCTTTTAGTTACCCTGCCAACCATGCACTTTAGCTGGGGAACAGGTTTCATTGCAGGGCTGTTCCTCAAGCGTTGAAACTAGACTTGTGGTGAAGCGATAGGAACGTAAAAGCACATGTCTAAATACAAAGTAACTAAGGCCGTTATTCCGGTAGCGGGATTAGGGACACGTTTCCTTCCAGCAACCAAGGCTATGCCTAAAGAAATGCTTCCTCTTATTGATAAGCCTGTTATTCAGTATGTTGTCGAAGAAGCAGTTGAGGCTGGACTACAAGACATTTTGATGATCACAGGTCGAAACAAGAATGCTTTAGAGAACCACTTTGACCGCGTTGCTGAATTGGAAATGAACCTTGAACTCAAAGGTGACAAAGATCGTTTGGCTAAGGTCATGGCATCATCTGATATCGCAACCATTCACTATGTGAGACAGGGAGACCCAAAGGGTCTAGGTCACGCAGTTCTTAGAGGTAAAGCTCACATCGCCGATAACTCCTTTGCTCTACTACTTGGCGACGATGTCATGGACTCAAGAGACGTTCTACTTTCTAAGATGCTTGAAGTTCACGAAGCAACCGGAGAAAACGTTGTTGCTTTGATGGAAGTAACCCCGGAGCAAATACATCTTTATGGCTGTGCTGCTACCGAAGGCTCTATTGAAGATGGTGTTGTGAGAATCACTGGTCTAGTTGAGAAACCAAAGTCAGATGAAGCTCCATCGAATCTTGCAGTAATTGGCCGTTACATCTTGCGTCCTGAGATTTTTGATATTCTCGAAGAAACCGAGCCTGGTCGTGGTGGGGAAATTCAGCTAACCGATGCACTGATGGCAGCTGCTAAGAACCCAGAGCGTGCTGGTGGAGTTCTTGGTGTTGTATTTAGCGGAAGACGTTATGACACCGGAGACAAGCTCGACTTCATTAAAGCAACTCTTCGACTAGGTGTCGACAGAGAAGACATCGGCGAAGATCTTCGCTTGTGGCTAAAAGAATTCAACAAAGAAATCTAAGGTAAACGGAATATTTTATGGCTTCAAATTTGAACGTAGTTGTCTGCTCTTTCTATACCGCGGATGACTATTACCGCCAACACGGTGAACGTCTAGCTAAGAAACTTGATGAGCTAGGTGTTGAGTATGTCCTTCGTGAAATCGAAAAGAAAGAGGGAGAGGACTGGGCAGATATTTGTCGCAGAAAAGTTCCTTTCCTAGCTGAGGTTTGTGCAGCTAATCCAGATAAGAAAGTTTTCTGGATGGATGTTGACTGCATGATTCTGGGATTGCCGGAGTATATCTTCAACTCTTCAGCAGACATTGTTGGATTCCAAAGAGGCTACTCTTCCCCAACCACCATCGGTTACGGAAACAGATCTAGATTCTGGGAGCCATCTTTCTGGGGTGTAAACACAACACCTCTTGCCCGCAAGATGATTGCAGACGCTGCTGAGCTTGAGAAGGTCTCAACAGTAAAGGCAACTGATGACTACTTCATGGAAGAAGCTTGGCGAGCTAACTGCGAAAACATGAGCTTCCAGATCATTCCTTCAAACGCTGTGTTCGGTAGAGGAACTGTAACTGCCGATTCACGCACCGCATTCTTTAAGTTTGGTGCCAGCGGAAACGTTGCAGAGTTCAAGGGTAAAGTTCAACAACACACCAGTGGTTCCGGTGGCAAGCGTCCTAGCCTTCGCAAGAGAGCATTAAACCTAGCTAAGAAGATTGAAAAGCTGCTTCCTCGTAAGATTTCAGCAAGGCTTAGACTCCTTGCTGACACCACAGGTATCACAGGAAAACTCACAACCAGCAGCGGAAGCAAAGAGCAGCAGGCACGAAAGAGGATCTCTGATGATCTTCAGTTCGCCGCTCAAGCCGGACAGGTTGAAAAGTTCAACAGCTTGAAGGCTGAGTTTGAGAAGAAGTTCCGCCTCACCCAAGCTGAGGTGAACTCCATCGAAGCCTCCAAGAGTTTCTTGTATTACTCAAGCAAGCCTTCTAGCTCATCAATCAACCTTGCCTGGTGGGCAAAGCCATTCCCAGGTAACTTCGGAGACTGGCTATCCCCTCTAATCGTTAGCCACTACACAGACAAGAAGGTTATTTTCCAATCTCCTGTTCGTATGGCTACCAAAGATCACATGATTGGTCTTGGTTCTATCGGTAGATTCATTAAGCCAAACTCTGTGGTTGTTGGAACTGGAATCTCAACTGATGAACTTACTCTTGCTAAGAGTGCTAACTACGTTTCAGTTCGAGGACCGGTTACTGCTCGTGTGGTTAAAGAGTCCGGTGGTCCAACTGTTGAAAGCTTTGGTGACCCTGGAGTTCTAATTTCTAGAATCTTCCCGGTTGAAAGAAACAAAACCAACGGAAGAGTGGCTCTAGTTCGCCACTTCACACACAAGCCAATCCCTCTAAAGCTTGAATCAAACATGGATGAATTAGACATCTTTATGTCTCACCCTGACGACATCAAGGTATTAGTTGAGACACTAAACCTTTACGACCGTGTTGTCACATCAGCAATGCATATCTTCATCACCTGCCAGTCATATGGAATTCCATGTGCTTTGGTTACTTTTGAAGGATTTGAAGATTCTGTGCACGGCAACGGAATCAAGTATGGGGATTACGCTCAAGGTGTTGGTCTTGAATCAATTAGCCCAATCCCAGTCAGTTTGGATTTCCTAAAGGTTGACTTTGAGAACCTAACTACCGATCACAAGATTTCTGACGCAAAGTTAGATGAAGTTGAAGCAGCAATAGTTAAGGGTCTAAGTTACCTTTAGACAAGAAGCTCCAAGCGAAGGAAATAAATGTTTTATTTAGTACGAATAGTTCTAAAGACTTTCCTTGCCTTATTCCCTAAGGGTAAGCATCGCAAACAAGCTATTGGTCTAGCTGCTATTGCAACCATCGTTCCGCTATCTCAGTTGTTTGTAATTCGAATCTTTAGCAATCTGATTTTGGAAGGAAAAGACCAGCCGTTTGATCGGTTGGTAGTTGACTTCACTCTTGTCCTAGTAATGTTTGGACTTTCACACCTAGCCACCTACTGGCAAAAGACTTACCGAGTAAAGGTATTCAACGAAGCACTTAACTCAAGACCTGGTGTTCGAAGCAAAATGACGGAATCTTGGGAATGGGCTCTTGCCTTTGAAACTAATAACCTGCTTCACACCTTCACTCAGATCTTGGTTCTTGCCACTTTCTTCCTGGTAGTCAACTGGCAATCTGGAATAGTAAACGTAGTTCTGGTTCTTGGTTCCATGATGATCATCAAGTACATGTTCATTAAGCAAACCGCTACTCAAGAAGCATTCGCTCTTGCTCAGAAGAACAAGCAGCCTGTCTCAGCATTTGCCAAGGTAGCTGCTCGAATCAAGTCTGCTGAGCTCGGTGCTCTTGTTGCCAACGGTGCATTCGTAGTTTCACTTACTGCTCTCCTACTGTTCAGTGTTCAAGGAACTCTTGCTCCTGCGGATGCGGTCATGCTCTTCCTTGGTTTCCGCATGCAAAACAACAACCTAGGACTAACAAGCGGATCACTTATGAGATTTGCAAGAGCAAAGATTCTTAGCGAAAGCGGAGCTAAAGGTAAGCCTGCAAAAATTGATGATGAAGACGAGTTGGGCTAAACCTTCCGATGGTGTCTCTAACCTTCGGATACAGCACACTTGCTAACCGCTTATCAAACATTCAATTACCTGATCTAGCTCAGCATCCGGATTGGGATGTTCTCATCACAGTTCAAAGTGGCACTTCCAGTACCCCAACTGAAGCTGAACTAGCTAAAGCACCTACTGGTAAGAATGTTGAATTGCTTTCTTTTTCAGGAGTTGGTGTCACCAAACTCCGTAACCAGGTTTTGAAGAATGCTAAGGGTAAGTACGTAATCTTCTCTGACGATGACATCACCTTTAATCAAAAGGGAATAGAAGAAGCTATCTCCTACCTTCAATCAACCGGTGCTGGGCTTGTTCTAGGTCAGGCTGTTGATGAAACAGGTACCTTACGCAAGTCTTATCCGAACAAAGTGGAACAACTAAACAAGTTCAACAGCGCTAAGGCCGCTACCTACGAGATGATTGTTGATCTTGAACAGGTCACAGCTGCCGGCGTTCTTTTTGATGAGAACTTTGGTGCTGGTGCAGAGGTTACTTATCTAGGAGATGAATACATCTTTATCTGCGATCTTGTTTCTGCAGGAGTTCGCTGTGACTTTGTTCCTATCGTCCTTGCTTCTCACCCAACTGTTAGCTCAGGTAGTGGCTGGGGAACAGATAGAGACCGTATTGCCAGGGCTCTTATCTTTGATCGTGCCTTCAAAGGCAACAGAACCCTACCTTTCATGGCTAGAGCAGCTTTCGGGCTAAGAAAAGTGGGTAAAGAACTGACCTTTGGAAGCTACCTTCGTTTCATTTTCAAGCGATAGATTCCCTGAAAAGTTCCTGAATAGAACCGAAATCAAGGGACCTTTTCCCTCTTTAATTCTTAGCTCTTGGGGTTAGACTTCTATAAACCTTGCGTTTTGTGCGAAACGCTTAGCTCCGAAGGGCACCTTGTTTCGCAACGTAACCTCTTTACGAATTGGCTAATCTGCGAACCTGGGACCTTTCAAATCAAGTGGTCACTAGTTAGGTAAAGAACATGAAAACGAGTAAAAAGACTTTCGCAGCAGTTTTGCTAGCTTCGCTTACTATCGGAATTCTTGGCATAGATGCCAACGCACTTACCCCAGTAACCAAGGCAACCAAAGTAGCGGTTGTGACCACAGCTACTTCTGCAACTGTTACTTGGAACCCATTTGCTAAAGGCAAAGTGACAGGCGTCAAAATCATTGCTGCTAATGGTTCCAGAAAAATAACTAAGACACTTTCAGCGACAACTAAGTC
>JBEDLY010000023.1:0-10553 GCA_041171365.1 Actinomycetota bacterium
TGTTAGATCCCTTGGTATTGAACCTAAAGAAGAGTTGAGTTCTTCTAGAACTGCTGAAGAACTTAGTTCCCTGGTGCAGAGATCTGCAAGCTTAGGTGCCCTTGAACAGAGAACCGCAGATCTAATCTCAAAGACACTCGAACTATCTCAACTAACTGCTGCTGAGGTCATGACACCTCGTACAAAGTTGACCTCTTTAGATGCTTCAGCAACTGTTCAGGATGTTATTTCCCTTTCACATAGCTCAGGTTTCTCTAGATTCCCGGTATTCACTGGTTCAACAGATGATGTTGATGGAATTGTTCACGTAAAAGCTGCCGCATCAGTTCCTAGAGAAAAGCGTTCAACTGTTCCGGCTACCGCTTTGATGGTGGAACCATTTAGAGTTCCTGAAACTATGTCGCTTGAGAAGTTGATGGGTGTTTTGAGATCTCACGGTCTTCAGCTAGCAATTGTTGTTGATGAGTATGGTGGCACAGCAGGAATTGTGACCCTTGAAGATCTGATTGAAGAACTTGTTGGTGAACTAGGCGATGAGCACGACAGAGCGAAGTTAGAAATTACCGGTGGTAAAGATCAGTCTTATTCTTTCCCTGGCATGTATAGACCTGATGAGCTTTTAGAAAAGCTTGCTATCAAAGTTCCTGAAGATGGCTCTTATGAAACAGTTGCTGGTTATCTAATGGCTCGACTAGGTCGCGTTGCTGCTGTTGGCGATGAAGTTGAGATTGATGGCGGAGTGTTGAGAGTTGAACGTATGGATGGTCGGCGTGTAGACCGTATTAGATTCATCCCTGATGTGTTAGTCCCTGAGGCAGGTGACAAGAATGACTGATCCAGTGATGGCCTTATTTGCATTTATCGGCTTGCTTGGCGCTAGCGCTTTCTTTGTGGCAGCGGAGTTCGCTATTTTCTCCGCTAGAAGAGCACAGATTGAACCGAGAGCGGAAGCAGGCTCTAAGACAGCACAGCTAACAATCAAGGGCATGGAAAATGTGAGCCTTATTGTTGCAACCTGTCAGCTTGGAATTACAATTTCTGCACTATTGATTCTTACCGTGGTGGAACCCAGCATTCAGCAACTTCTAAAGAGCCCTCTATATGCACTTGGGCTAGGTCAAGAAGCTGCTTATGCAACGTCATTCGTCATTGCCCTGGCAGTAGTTACCTTCTTGCACGTTCTACTTGGCGAGATGGTTCCTAAGAACATTGCTTTCTCTATTCCTGAGCGAGCCGCTCTGGTTCTAGTGCCCATTGTTTACGGTGTTTCCTTGTTCCTGAAACCAGTGGTTTCTGTCTTGAACGGCATCGCCAACGCTGCCCTCAAGTTGTTTGGAGTGAAGGCTGTGAACGAGGCAAACAGCGCATACACCTTGGATCAGGTGGAAAACATTGTTGAACACTCAACTCGTGAGGGTGTTCTAATTGATGCCACCGGTGCTATCGGAAACACATTTGAATTCACTGACAAGAAGGTTCAAGACATTCTTGTTCCAATTGAAAACCTCATCACATTCACACTTGATGTGACACCTAGAGAGATCGAGCAAGCTGTTGCTAAGCACGGCTTCAGCCGCTACATCATTAGCAATGAATCAGGTGAAATCGAAGGGTATCTTCACCTCAAGGATGTTATTGACAGCGATGAAGAGGAAGCCGATCAACCAGTCCAGCGCAAACTTCTAAGAACTGTGAAGTCAATTGGTGGAACTGTTGAGTTAGAGGATGCACTTGCTCTAATGAAGAGAGACAGACAACATCTGATGGCTAACTTCAATGACGAGGGCAAAGTTGTTGGCGTGCTTTTCCTTGAAGACATTCTTGAAGAACTTGTCGGCGAAGTTCAAGACGCCACTAGACGTGACTAAGCAGGATATGTACCTCTGATGTATTGGTTAGGCCAGTAGTCAATCTCAACACCTAGTTCATGAGCTGCTCTAAGTGGCCAGTATGGATCTCTCAGTGAGAGTCTGCCAATCATGATGATTTCAACATCTGTAGTTTTCAAGATCTCTTCTGCCTGTTTTGAATCAGTGATTAGACCAACAGCTGCTACCGGTGAAGAAACTTCCTCAGCAACGTCGTTAGCCATTGGCACCTGATAGCCAGGACCAAAAGGAATCTTGACTCCAAGAATCAGTCCACCACTTGAGATGTCAAATACATCTGCGCCCTCAGCTTCACAAAGTTTTGCAACGTCAGCACAGTGTTCAACGGTGAAGCCATCTTCTCTATAGTCAGTTGCTGAGAACCTAACAATGATTGGCACACCTTCGCCAACTGCAGCTCTAATACCTTTCACAATCTCCAGCAGGTACTTCGCTCTCTTTTCAAGAGAACCTCCAAACTCATCGGTTCTTTGATTAGTAATAGGGGAGAGGAACTGGTGAACAAGATAGCCGTGAGCGGCGTGAACCTCAATCACATCAAAACCAGCAGCAATAGACCTAACTGCAGCAGCTATCCAATCTTGGATAGATGCGTAAACCTCTTCTGTAGTTAGTTCATGAGGAGGGTTGCAATCAGGAAAAGCTTCGCTAGTTGATGAAACTGGTACCCAACCACCATCTTCAATAGCAACAGCACCTTGGCCTGACCAAGTTCTGTAGTTGCTGGCTTTTCTACCGGCGTGCGCTAATTGGATTGCTGAAAGTGCTCCATGTTCTCTGATGAAGTCTGTTACATCTCGCCAAGCCTTAGCCTGTTCGTCATTCCAAATACCTGTGTCCCATGGACTAATCCGTCCTTCAGGGCTGACTGCAGTTGCCTCACACATCACAAGACCAGCGCCACCTACTGCTCTAGAACCAAGATGAACAACATGCCAAGAAGAAGGCATGCCATCTCTGTTTTCGCAGGAGTACTGACACATTGGGGCAATCCAGATACGGTTGCGAGATGTTTTGCCTCGGACTGATAAAGGTTCAAATAGCTTGGTCATAGCCCCAGCCTAGTCAAGCCTTCTTTGCTTGACGCCTAGACTTGCGAAAGGGACAACATCTAGGAGCAGGGCTTTGAAAACAATTAGTTTGCAACAGCTTAAGACTCTGCCAACAAAGTTTTGGTTTGTTCTTTTTGCAGCCCTAGTTGCTCAGATTTCACTGATATGGGTTGGCACTTCCAGCGGAGATCCGTACAGCGATGTTCGATACACATACTCAGCCTGGGCTAACTCATTTCTTCAGAATGGCAGCATTCTAGGTATCAATGAGCCTTGGGTTTACCCATACATCGCAAACATTCCTGTGCTGCTTCCAGAATGGATTTGGCCTTCGGACTACATGACTGGTTGGTTCATCCTTGCGGTTAATGTGAACATGCTCTTGATTGCTTACCTGCTTGGTTGGGGCAAGCAGATGGAAAGAGCAAAGGGAGCTTGGTTCCTGATTGCTTGTATTTTCCTTACCGGTCCTGTTGCCATGGGACGCTTGGAAGTATTCAGTCTTGCCCTCACCGTTCTGGCATTGATTTCTTATCTAAAAACTAGAGAATCTTTATCCATGCAGTTCTTTAGTTTGGCTACCTGGATAAAGGTGTCTCCGATGGCTGGCATCATCACTGGCTTCGTAGCATCGAACAGACGAATTAGATTCGCTCTACACATGGCAATAGGAACTGCAGTTCTTGTTCTTATTGGATTGCTTCTAGGTGGAGATGAGAATCTAGTTAGTTTCATCACGCTGCAATCAGATCGTGGCATCCAGGTTGAATCCACTATTGCAATTGTGTGGTTGATTCAACTTTTGTTTAATGTGCCAGGTGCTGATGTTTACTACGACAACACTATTGTTACTTTCCAAGTAGCAGGGTTTGGCGTTGCCGAGGTATCGAGCTTGATGACACTAGTCCAGTTCGGTGCACTAGCCATCACAATCTTCCTTGGCTTCAGAGCAAAGAAGAATGGAGCGGATGCTAATACTCTGTTTGCCTGGATGTTTCTAACAGCAACTATGGATCTTCTTGTCTTCAACAAGGTTGGTTCTTCTCAGTATCAGCTGTGGATAGTGGGTGCAGTGCTATTCGGAATCTTGGCAAAGACTGCTAACTGGAAACCGATGGTGTGGGTAACCCTGATCACATCAGCACTCACTTGGCTGATATTCCCAATCTTCTACGGTTCTTTACTTGATGGTGAGCCGCTAGGCGTTGGACTACTGGTTCTAAAGAACATTGGGTTTATCTACATCTTGGTCTATGCCAACATCCAGCTGACCAAGTTGGGTGTAAAGACTAAGAGCGAAGCAGCTTAGCTAGTAAAGGTCCGACCTTCTTGTGTTCAATCAGGAAGCCATCGTGCCCGAATGAACTCTTGATGGTGTGAAGCTTTCCACCAACCAGATCAACTTTTAGGTTCTCTGCAATGAACTTTTGGTTTTCGATAGGGAATAGACGGTCGCTATCGATACCGATAACCATAGTCTTTGCCTTGATCTTGCCAAGGGCAGCCTTAGCGGATTTTCTACCTCTACCAACGTCATGTGAATTCATTGCTTCAAGCAAAGTGATATATGAGTTGGCATCAAATCTTCTGGTGAACTTATTGCCGTGGAAATCTAAGTAGGAGATGACGGCGAAGCGACCACCTTCACCCAATGGATTGATCTCACTCTGCCAACTTCTATCAAAGCGTTCGTTTAGCTCACTAGGGGAGCGATAGTTCAAGAGAGCCATTCTTCTAGCAAGAGCTAAACCAGCGTGCGGACCTAAACCTGCTTTAGCGTCATAGTAGTTTCCTTTAGCAAAGTTAGGGTCAGTTTTGATGGCTTCAATCTGAACGGAGTTCAAAGCGATCTGGTCAGCTGAGGTAACTGCAGGAGCAGCAATCACAGCAATTCTCTGCACTCTCGTTGGATGGGTTATCGCCCATTCAAGAACGTGCATTCCGCCCATAGAGCCACCGATGATGGCATGCCATGAATCAATATTAAGAGCATCGCTTAGCGCTGCCTGGGCAGTTACCTGATCTCTGATTGTTAAATATGGGAATCTAGCCCCATATTCTCTTCCTGATTTATCTAGAGATGCAGGACCAGTCGAACCTTGGCAACCACCAAGAATGTTTGGTGCGACCACAAAGTATTTATCAGTATCAATGGCCAGTCCTGGGCCAATAAGTTCACTCCACCAACCTTCGGTTGGATGTTCTTTACTGGATTTACCAACCGCGTGAGAGTCACCGGTTAGAGCGTGAAGGACTAGAACCGCATTTGATGAATCTTTGTTGAGAGAGCCCCATGTTTCAAAAGCAATTTTCACTTCAGGCAATTCTCTGCCCGATTCCAAAGTGATCTCACCCAAGTTTGCGAATGACCTGTCACCAGAGGGGTCACCATCCCGCCATGCTCCAGTCGCCTTAGGCTTCCCGACTAGTTGACGGGTTAGCTCTTCGGTAATGAGCTCGGAGGGGACTGTGTCCTCAGGTGTTTGAAATTCCATTTAGTTAGAGAGTACTGCCCTTACTTTGCTGCTGCAAAGCCAGTCTCAAGATCTGCAAGCAGAACATTCATGGATTCAAGCCCAACAGACAATCTGAATAGACCAGTTGTTACACCAGCAGTTAGCTGCTGAGTAGGTTGGTGGCTCATGCTGTTCGCTCTCCTTGGTTGAGCTGATGTGTGACTCTAGGTTAGGTAATAACAGGTTTTAGACCAAGCTAGGTCTGAAACTTTATGTAACTTTCGTTTACCTGGACTTCATCGGCCAGAAAGTGCTTACTTTGATGCAGCCTCATCGAGGGTGTCGAATGCTAGAGCTGCGAGAAGTGCGGCACCATCAGCTAGGACTCCATCGTCAAACTTTGCCTTGTTACTGTGGTTGGCTTCGCGCTCATCAGGGGTAGTTCCTGGGTAGGCAGCACCTAAGAAAATGAATGCACCAGGGATAACCTCCACGATGCTCGCATAGTCTTCACCTCCAGGGATTGGTTGGTCCATGGTCACGTAGCGAGCGTCACCGAATAGCTCCTTGGTCACACGTTCAACACGGTCAACAGCAGCATGGTCGTTGATTAGAACCTTGGTTGCAGGTGGGAATTCAATTTCTGCCTCTAAACCGAAGGCTGTAGCCATGTTAGTGATGAAGGCAGGAATTAGAGTGCGGGTGTCATCAAAACCCTTCTGTGAGAAGGATCTAACTGTTGCTCCGAAGCTAACTGACTCAGGAACAATGTTTGTGGTGTGGTCATTACCTGCTTTGATCCAACCAACGTTCAGAACGATTGGGTCTAGAGCGTCAAAGTTCTTAGCGATGTATGACTGAAGTGAACTTAGAATCTCAATCATTCCTGTAATTGGGTCTTTAGCACCCCAAGGCATAGAACCGTGACCACCTTTGCCCTTGAGGGTAACAAGAATGTCTCCAGCGGAGGCCATCATGGTGCCCTTGCGAGAAAGGAATAGACCTGGTTCAGGAATAGAGAACACGTGTAGACCAAAAGCTGCAATTGGCATTTCTCCAGAGGCTAGGTGCATGTCTTGTGAAAGCATTACACCAGCACCATCATGACCTTCTTCACCAGGTTGGAAGAACATCACAACATTTCCCTTTAGCTGGTCTTTGTTCTCAGCAATAAGTTGTGCAGCACCAATACCCATAGCCATATGTAGGTCATGACCGCAGGCATGCATGTAGCCGTTGGTTGAAGCAAAATCTAAACCGGTGTCTTCTTCAACAGCAAGAGCATCCATGTCTGCTCTCAATAGAACTGTTGGCCCAGGCTGGGATCCTCTAATAACAACTGCAGCAGCGGTCATGTCCTTACCTAAAGTAACTTCACCCAGTCCTTCAACTTCTTTGAGGACAATAGCCAAGGTCTTAGGTAGCTCTAGACCAAACTCAGGGACCTGGTGCAGTGCACGTCTAATTGCTACGAGATTCTCCTGCTTAGCATTGGCTTGGCTTTTGAGTGTGCTCTGGTCCACGGCTGGTCTTCTTTCATCAATGTATAACTATTTTGGCACCTAGTAGCCACTAGTTTATGCCTACCATTTACTTATGTTCTTTGAAGCAATGCACCCAACTTGGCAAAACTGGTTAGCCCAGTCATTGCCTGTCCTGAAAAAGCTTGAGCAAAAGGTTGGAAATCTAGAGAACTTAGTTCCAGAGCTGCACCTGGTTATGAGGGCATTTGCTATGGACCCAAAACAAATCAAAGTCGTGATTGTTGGACAAGATCCATATCCAACTAAAGGGGATGCAAGTGGTTTAGCTTTTGCTATGAACTCCGAAAGAAAAACACCTAATAGCCTTGTCAACATCGTTACCGAACTCAATTCGGATTTAGGTCTATCTGTGGATGTGACGGGTCCGGATCTAGCCAAGTGGGCAAATCAAGGTGTTCTGCTACTGAACAGAACTTTGACTACAGAAGAAGGCAGAGCAGGAGCTCATTCGAAATTGGGTTGGGATGAGTTCACCTACCTGGCTTTATGTGAACTAGCAAAACGCAACAAGTTGGTTTTCATTCTCTGGGGCAAAGATGCCAGTGATTTGGGTAGGAGAGTGGCCAAAGAAGCAGGCAATGGTTCGGTCTTGATTGAATCACCTCATCCAAGCCCGCTTTCTGCCTACCGCGGCTTCTTTGGATCCAAACCGTTTAGTAAAACTAACCAGGAACTAATTTCCATGGGCTTAGAGCCGATAGATTGGTCTTTGTAAGGAAGTGATGATTTGCCTCTAGATTCAGAATCACGTTGGCGACTAGTTAAGTTGCTCAAGTCCAAAGGTGCTCAAGAAGAGATATCTGTGGATGCTATTGAGCTGCGTCTTGCCACATCTGAAGACATCAAACAGATCACTGAAATTTATAACTACTACGTAGTCAACTCAGTAGTGACCTTTGATATTGAAAAGAGCACTGAAGCTACCTGGCAGGAAAAGCTTGATTACCTGAATGGCCTTGAGCTTCCGTTTATTGTTGCGCAATCAGCTTCAGGAAATATTCTCGGGTTTGCTTATGTAGCTCCTTGGCGAGCAAAAGCTGCTTACAGAAGAACCGTTGAGAACACCATTTATCTTCGTCCTGCAGCTATTGGCAAGAGACTTGGCACAAGACTTCTAGCAGACCTAATTGAGAGATCTAAGGCTGCTGGAGTCAAAGAAATCGTTGCTGTGATTAGCGATAAGGGTGCTGACACCTCTATTGCCCTGCATGAAGCATTTGGTTTCAAGAAACAGGGGCATCTGGCAAAGGTTGGCTTCAAGTTCAACCGCTGGTTAGGCACCGTGCTTTTACAGAAAAGTCTGTGATTAACTTCAGGCTCTTGTCAGAGTCAAGGTTTAGAGTGATTGCATGAAGCCGACCACTAAGTTCAAAGCAATCGCATTAGTTATGCTGTTGGCACTTGGCTACCTCACCGCATTAGTTTCTTCCAGCGGTCAGGGTTTGGTTTCTAGCGAACCAGCGTATAAAGATGAGCCAGTAGTTGGGCTGGTAATCAAATACCGCAATGGTGTTGTTCCAGTCGATATCTTTGGCAATCAGGTCGGCCTTGAGCTTGCTAAAGAGAAACTCACACCCGGAGTCGATATAGGGCTGGGTCTTCATTCAGCCAAGTTTGAGAGCCAACTTAGCGAATCTGAAGCCATGGTCGTTGCCAATCAGATTGCCAAAAGCCCAAGTGTTGAAGCGGTCTATCTAGATCATTTGCTCACCAAGGCTAGATACAACCTAGCGACTCCCAAGCTGGGAGTCCTAAAGGCAAGTGCTGCGCCAACAAAAGTTATTGCTAAGGACAGTTGGTCATCGACCACTAAAACAAGAGCAAAGGTCACCATTAGCTGGAAAGCGCCAAGCAAACTAAATGGCGGTTTTCTCTGGGGTTACAGAATCAGCAAGTATGACAAGGTTCTTGAAAAGTATGTAGTCCTGGTAAGCAATACAAAGAGCCGTTCAACTTCTCTAACTGTGGCAAATGGGCTAATTCCAGGTGAAGTAGCTAGCTTCAAGGTTGCAACTATCACCAAGACTGGTAATTCAAAGTACATGGCAATCAGCAAAGATTCACTTGCTGCTAAAACTATTCCAACCGCTATTCCTCAAGCACCCATTCTTCAATCCTCAGGGAACATCACCTCAGCGAATCCAGTAGTGACTTGGGTTACTCAAGGTTTAGTTGAACGCGGAGGGCTTTCTACAAGTTATTCAGTTACTGCAACCACTTCAGATTCATCGCAAGCAACCTGTTCATCTACAGGCATTACTTGTACCTTGAGTGGATTGCAGGCAGGGAAGAGTTATCAAGTTATTGTCACCGCAACCAATAAACGTGGTTCTGCTTCCTCAACGCCTGTCACAGCAGTTTTAGATCCAATGAAGAACCTTCAGTGGTATCTAGACGGAACTTATGGAATCAATGCCTCTAAGGCTTGGAAGATTACACAAGGTACACCATCGATAGTTGTTGCTGTTCTAGACACTGGCATAACCGAACATCCAGATCTTGATAACAACATCGTCACCGGTTACGACATGATCACCGACTCAGCAAATGCGAGAGATGGAAATGGACGTGATGCTAATCCGACTGATCCAGGTGATTATGTGGGCACAACTGAACAAAGTTCCTGGCATGGCACTCACGTCTCAGGAATTATTGCTGCTGAATCAAATGACATTGGTATCTCAGGAGTGGCACCAAAGGTAAAGATTTCACCTGTTCGAGTTTTGGGAGTCAATGGTGGTTCAGAAAGTGACATTGCAGCTGGTATTAACTGGGCACTTGGAGTAAAGCTAACTGGAATAATCCAAAACCCTAATCCGGCAAAAGTAATAAACTTATCTATTGGTTCTTCAACCTTTTCAACTTGCTATTCAAATTCACCAACTCAGTTAGCAATTGATGAGTCAAAGAGAAGAAATGTGACCATCGTCACCTCTGCCGGTAATGACAACCAGCTTGCTACCAATTCCTATCCAGGAAACTGTTACGGCAACATCACCATTGGCGCTACCGGCTTCACAGGTGATCGCGCTTACTACAGCAACTATTCTGGCTACTCAAGCTCTCAAGGTATCTACATCGGCGTGGACATCTCAGCACCGGGTGGCGATGATCGTGTTGGTTTGAACAAACCTGCAGGCGGACTAATTTGGTCAACTACTAACGATGGAAAGACGGCACCTGGCAGAGCTACCTACGGTGGGGAAGAGGGAACCAGCATGGCCTCACCAATTGCTGCCGGTGTGGTTGCCCTGATGTATTCAATTCGACCATCGCTTACCTACACACAGGTTTGGGAAATTCTGAGTGACACCGCCAGATCTTTCAACACAAGCTCTGATTGTGAAAGTCAACTTATTGAGACAACTATGAACGACGGCAGCACACTTACCACCGGTAAGTGTGGAATCGGCATTATTGACGCTGACGCTGCAGTTCGTGCAGTTCAAGACTTAAACAAATAAAGCCAGCTCTTTTTGAAAAGAGCCAGCTTTTTTGTTGCTGGTGCGGAAGGTGGGACTTGAACCCACACGCCTAAGGCGCTAGAACCTAAATCTAGTGCGTCTGCCAATTTCGCCACTCCCGCGAGCCTTCCTATTCTATGTTAAAAAT
>JBEDLY010000024.1:0-10499 GCA_041171365.1 Actinomycetota bacterium
TGGGTCAGTTCCACGAGGAGCAGCGATAAGCTCACCAGCAGAAGCAATAGTTGGCTCCCAGTCGAAGATAACTCCGTCTTTACCAGCACCAATAACAACTGTTGAACCAGCAACAGCGCCGACCTTTAGTAGTTCATCTTCAAGACCTAGCTTGGCTAGACGGTCACCAAGGTAACCAACTGCTTCTTCATTACCAAACATGGTTTGAGCAACCCAACGCTCAGGCTTTGCTCCAATAACTCTGAAGATCTCACCGTCTCCGTAGTGTTCCTTCTTCACAGTGAACTTGTTGTCTTCACGCTTGTGGTTCATTAGCTGAATACGAGGTCTTGCAGGAATCTTAGCCTTCGCGTCTCTGTGGTTCTTGACTAGTTCCGCTAGAGCAAAGTTAAGTTCTCTAAGACCTTCGTGAGTGGCAGCTGAGATTAGGAATACTTTGTAACCACGAGCCTCAAGATCAGGTTTTACAAACTCAGCAAGTTCACGTCCATCAGGAACGTCAATCTTGTTTAGAGCAATTAGTTGAGGTCTCTGAGTTAGAGGCAGTTCACCTTCAGGAACTTCATACTTCTCAAGTTCTCTAAGAATCAGATCTAGATCGCTGATTGGATCTCTTTTTGATTCAAGAGTTGCACAGTCCAATACGTGTAGCAAAGCAGCACAGCGTTCAACGTGTCTTAGGAACTGAAGCCCTAGACCTTTACCTTCGCTCGCACCTTCAATTAGCCCTGGTACGTCTGCAACAGTGAATCTAGTCTCTCCTGCTTGAACTACACCTAGGTTTGGGTGCAGGGTTGTGAAAGGGTAATCAGCAATCTTTGGTTTAGCTGAAGAGATTGATGCAATCAATGAAGACTTACCAGCTGATGGGTATCCAACTAGAGCAACGTCAGCAACTGACTTAAGTTCAAGGATTACATCTCCACGCCAACCAGGCACTCCTAGTAAAGCAAATCCTGGAGCACGACGCTTAGAAGATGAAAGTGCGGCGTTACCTAAACCACCCTGACCACCTTCTGCAACAACAAGTTCCATACCAGCTTCATCAAGGTCGGTAATGATCTTGCCATCAGCTGATCTAACTACTGTTCCAATAGGAACGTTTAGAACAACGTCTTTACCGGTTGCTCCATTACGGAAATCTCCAGCACCATCGCCACCATCTCCACCAGAACGGTGAGGGCTGAAGTGGTACTCCAAAAGTGTTGTTGTGTTTGGGTCGGCAATAAGGGAAATAGTTCCACCGTTACCGCCGTCTGCTCCATCAGGACCAGCTAGTGGCTTGAACTTTTCTCTCTTAACAGATATACAGCCATCGCCACCATCTCCAGCGCGCAGGTGAAGAGTAACTTGATCTACGAATGTCACCATGAGTTACTCCTTTCCTTTAAGTACCCTATAAAAACACAGAAGGCGAGCACAATGGCTCGCCTGCTGATTTGAAAACTGGTTTGTTCTAAAAGAACCTAAGCCGCAACAACGATGTTGACTACGCGACGTCCGCCCTTTTGACCGAACTCAACTGCACCTGCAGATAGAGCAAACAGGGTGTCGTCTTTACCGCGGCCTACGTTACGACCTGGGTGGAAGTGAGTTCCACGCTGACGAACAATGATTTCTCCTGCGTTTACTTCCTGACCTGAGTAGCGCTTGACTCCTAGACGCTGAGCGTTTGAGTCGCGGCCGTTACGGGTTGAGGAAACACCTTTTTTGGATGCCATTTTTTAGATCCTTTACTTACTTGATCTCAGTAACCTGAACACGAGTCAGGTCAGCACGGAAACCCATGCGCTTTTTGTAACCGGTCTTGTTCTTGTACTTCTGGATAACAATCTTTGGACCACGTAGGTTACCCAAAACTGTTGCAGTCACCTTCACCTTGGCTAGAGCCTCAGCTTCGTGAGTTACCTTTTCGCCATCAACTAGCAGAAGAGCCTCCATGTTAATGGTGCCACCTGCCTGAGCCTTCAGACGATCTAGCGTGACGATGGTGCCTACTGACACCTTTTCTTGGCGGCCACCCGCGCGGACTACTGCGTAAACCACAGATATACCCTTTGTTCGAAAAAACTTGAATTTGGAAGTGTTGCCGAGTTATCTGGGCAACAAGGTTCAATCTTAGCGGTCAGGAACCGCAATGGCAAACCTCTTGCCCTCTTTTTATTGCCTAATTTTCCTGCCCAGGGGTTATTTCTCCCCCACTTGATACCCGTCTGGACTTACGTTTAGCCGGAACATCAGGTGAAGCAGGAAGTGCATCTAGGACAGTTTCTAGGGTTTTAGGGGCAGTTTCGGTAGTTGCCATGCTGGAAGCTGCGATCTTGGACATCAAGTTCTTAGCTTCTTCAGCCTTTTCAGGGGTAACTACCTTGGCAGGCTCAATTCTTGGCTTGTTCTGCTCAGAATCGGCTTTAGGAGCGTTATTTTGCTTGTTTTTGCCCTTGTTGTTCTTGCCCTTGTTGTTATCGCGGTTGTTGTTTTCACGATTGTTTTGACGTTGTGGACGGTCATCATCCTCAATGTGCTTGTTCTTTAGAACAGGCTCATGGTGAACGATTAGACCTCTACCAGCACAGGTTTCACAAGGCTCAGTAAAGGCCTCTAGAAGCCCGATACCAATCTTCTTACGGGTCATTTGGACTAGTCCTAGTGATGTGACCTCAGCAACCTGGTGCTTGGTTCTATCTCTAGATAGGCATTCCATGACTCTTCTCAGAACTAGGTCTCGGTTTGATTCAAGAACCATGTCAATGAAGTCAACAACGATGATTCCACCGATGTCACGAAGACGTAGCTGTCGAACAATTTCTTCCGCTGCTTCTAGGTTGTTCTTGGTCACGGTCTCTTCGAGGTTTCCACCAGAACCGATGAACTTACCAGTGTTCACATCTACCACGGTCATAGCTTCAGTTCTATCGATAACCAAGGAACCACCTGAAGGCAGGTAAACCTTGCGATCTAGAGCCTTAATGATCTGCTCATTGATTCTGAAGTGGTCAAAGGCATCGCCTTCACCTGAGAATCTTTCAACGCGCTCTAGTAGGTCAGGAGCGACATCCTTTAGATATCCTTCGATAGTTGCAAATGGAGCATCGCCATCAATGATCATCTTCTGGAAGTCTTCGTTGAAGACGTCTCTAACAATTTTGATTAGTAGATCAGGTTCTGAGGAAAGAAGGCTTGGTGGGTTGGAGATCTCAGCATTACGGCTAATTTCTTCCCATTGAATCTGAAGTCTTTGAACATCTTCGGTTAGCTGTTCTTCGGTAGCACCTTCAGCTGCAGTTCTGATGATTACACCAGCATCTGGAGGAAGGATTTCCTTCAAGATCTTCTTTAGTCTTACTCGCTCGCTTTCAGGAAGCTTGCGGCTAATTCCATTCATGTTGCCGTTAGGAACATAAACAAGGTAACGACCAGGTAGCGAGATCTGTGAAGTAAGACGAGCACCCTTTTGACCAACTGGGTCCTTAGTTACTTGAACAAGAACCTTGTCGCCAGATTTAAGAGCGAGCTCAATCTTTCGTGGCTGGTTACCAACTTCTGCTAGCTCCCAGTCAACTTCACCTGAGTAAAGAACAGCGTTACGTCCGCGACCAATGTCAACGAAGGCTGCTTCCATTGAAGGCAGAACGTTTTGAATCTTACCTAGGTAGACGTTTCCAATTAGAGAGCTGTCCTGAGCCTTAGCAACATAGTGCTCAACCAATATCTTGTCTTCTAGAACACCAATCTGAATCTTGTCGTCTTTGCTTCTAACCACCATTACGCGGTCAACAGCTTCACGACGAGCTAGGAACTCAGATTCAGTGATACGAGAAGATCTTCTACCTGAATCTCTACCATCACGTCTTCTCTGCTTCTTAGCTTCTAGACGAGTTGATCCCTTAACACGAGTTGGTTCATTGCTTGGAGCTTTAGGTTCACGAGGAGTTCTAACTTTCACAACCACGTTAGGAGCTAGTTCACCTTCAACTGCTTCACCTGAACGTCTTCTAGATCTAACTCTGCGGTGAGAATCATCTGTAGGAGCATCATCAATGATTGATGGCTTGCCTCTTCTGGTGTTTACCTTTGGAGTTGGTAGGTCAGGTGCCTGGAAGATTAGCGAGAAGCCAGCTGCTGCAGGAGCTGCTTTAACTTCAGGTTCAGCAGCAGCCTCTTTAGGCTCTGCTTCCTTCTTCTTTGATTTCTTTTGAGGAGCAGCTACTTCAGCAACTACTTCAGCGATAACTTCCTTAGCCCCACGCTTACGTGCTGGCTTTTTAGTTTCAACTACTTCTTCGATCGGAAGATCGTCATTCTTTTTCTTCACCATTTAAGGTGCTCCATACCCGGCAAAAGCACTAGGCCACACTCACTAGGCTTCTGCCTAAAAACTCGTGTTATTCACTTTTGTGAACAACTAAAACTCAATAATGCAAGGACTTTAGTTATCTCCGACCACTTAGGCTGCCCGATGGGTCTTACGTGTAAGCGTCTAAAAAGTACCTGCGAAACCTTTGTTTATCTCTGTGTGGACGAGACCAACTACCCCAAGTATCGCACGGAAATGCTCAAAAGCAATGGATTAGAGGCTCTTGAAGCCAATTCACAGGACCTTGAAAAATAGAATTCCTAGGTAAATAAAGGGTTTTGAGAACAAAGTTTGCTGTGTATTGGCATGTTTTACCCTAAACACCAGCCTTTATCCCAAGGTTCCTCGTGCCATACTTGCAGTATGAGTGAGCAGAAATCAGCGGAAAAAGAACTAATTGGAGCTCCAAGATCCCTTGCCCTAGTTCTTATCATCTTTGGAATTATTGGCTGGATTGGGGCTTTTGCTCTAACAATTGAGCGTATTCACGTTGCTTCTGACCCAGGCGCGACACTAGCTTGCGATCTCAACATCTTTATCTCCTGCAAAACAGTCATGCTGACCTGGCAGGCAAAACTACTAGGCTTCCCTAACTCACTCATTGGTATTGCTGCTTTCATGGCACCAATCATTGTTGGTTTTGCAACTCTTGCTGGAGCAAAGTTTGCCAAGTGGTTCTGGAGATTATTCCTACTAGGAAACTTCTTTGGCTTCCTATTTGTTCTATGGCTATTCAGCCAGAGCCTTCTAGTAATTAACGTCCTATGCCCTTACTGCATGGTCGCTTGGACTGGAATGATTCCCATCTTCGTAACACTCTTTCTATTCAGCGCAAGAGAAGACATCATTCCTATGCCAATTAGAACAACAGCATTCTGGGATGGAGCATTCGCCAAGGCGTGGATCTGGGTTGTAATCACATTCCTAATCATCATCCTTGCCATCACAGTTAGATTCTGGACTCGTTGGATTCCGATGTTCAATCAACTTGGTTGGATCTAATACTTAGTTAAACAGTTGATGGGATGCCCTCTTGGGCATCCCATCAAACTTTAAGCTTCGGTGATTAGAACCAGAGAGCTAGTTCTCTCGTTGCTGATTCAACTGAATCAGAACCGTGAACTAGGTTTTGCTGAACCTTTAGACCCCAGTCTCGACCGAGGTCTCCTCTGATGGTTCCTGGAAGTGCTGCTGTTGGATCTGTTGCTCCAGCGAGTGCTCTAAAACCTTCAATAACTCTGTTGCCTTCTACTTTTAGTGCAACGACATCTCCTGATGCCATGAACTCAACTAGTGGCTCATAGAAAGGCTTGCCTTCGTGCTCTGCGTAGTGCTGGGCTAGAAGTTCTCTTGAAGGGGTTAGCTTCTTCACATCAACAATGACGTAGCCCTTAGTTTCAATTCTTCTGATGATCTCGCCAATTAGGTTTCTCTTCACACCATCTGGCTTTACTAATACAAGAGTCTGTTCCGTCATTATTTGTTGTCCTTATCGGTTTCTATTTTGAAAACATTTTCGCCAGCACGGTTCTTCTTAGCTAGATCGATTGTGTAGCCAGCAATCATTGCCCAACCCCAGAAACCTACGAAGATGATTGAGATTAGAAGCATCCAAGGCACGAAGAAAGAAACAACTAGAAGAATTAGCTGCAGAGCCCAACCAAACCAGTAGGAACCCTTCTTACCTAGGTAACCAGGGGTGAGAATAAGAATGGCTGAAAGAGTAAGTCCGATTCCCCAAACTGTCGGTCCATCAGCTACCTTCAAACCAAATGCAGCTAGGGTTCCAAAGAACACTACAAAAGATTCAAAGGCAAGAACCATCGAACCTAGAGTTCTGCGAACTGAACGATTATTCATCTGAATCCTCCTGAATTTGGCGGAACTTGAGCACGTCCCCAATCAAAGATACCGTCCCTGTAACAACAATCGTTGAATTAGGAGTTGGCGGTAGTTTCACTTCAGCTAAAGAAAGAGCTTCTCTGAAGTCCTCTTCAACAAATACTCGATCATCTCCGAATACTTTTCTGGCGATAGCTGCAAGTTCATCAGTGTTACTTGCTCTAACACTTGTGCTCTTAGTGATGATGATTTCTGCCATCACTTTCTCAAACTCGCTAAGGATTCCTTCAGCATCTTTTTCACCAAGGATGGAGACAACTCCAACTACGTGCGGCAAACCAAAGGAATCAGTCAATGCTGATGCCAGAGAGAAGGCGCCGTGCGGGTTGTGTGCCGCGTCAAGAATGACTCTTGGAGACTTGCTAACTACCTGCAGTCTTCCTGGTGATGAAACATCAGCTAAAGCTGGTCTAAGAATCAGATCCGATAGCGGAGCTGATGCTCCCCCGATGAATTCTTCAACTGCAGCAATAGCAACCGCAGCGTTAGCTGCCTGGTAAGCACCGTGCAGAGGAATGAAGAGGTTCTCATACTTTCCAGCGAGACCCTCGACTGAGAAGGTAATACCTAGTTCAGATTCAATGTATTCAGTAACTGTGAAGTCTTGACCAAGAATTCTGAAGGTATCGCCGATTTCTGAAGATACTCTCTCCAATACTTCAAGTGCATCTTGCGGCTGAACTGCTGACACAACTGCAGCACCTGACTTGATGATTCCAGACTTAGTCTCAGCAATCTCAGTGATACTTTCACCCAAGCGTTCTTGGTGATCTAAATCAATTGGAGTGAAGACCGCAACATCGCCATCAGCAACATTTGTTGAATCCCATGCTCCACCCATACCAACTTCAAGTACCAGAACATCGATCGGAGCATCAGCAAAAGCTGCAAAAGCTAAGACAGCTAAAGCCTCAAAGAATGTGAGTCTTGACTCACCCTCTGCCAAGAGTTCTTGATCAACCATGTCCAATACAGGCTCAATGTCTTTGAATACTTCATAGAGGATTTCATTTGAGATTGGTTCACCATCTAGAGCAATACGCTCGTTGAGGTTGATTAGATGAGGGCTTGTGAACCTTCCAGTTCTAAGTCCATGCTCTCTAAGAATTCTCTCGATGATTCGTGAGGTGCTGGTCTTACCGTTGGTACCGGTTACGTGAATAACACGATAGGACTTTTGTGGATCTCCTAGAAGTTCAACTGCTCTTCTGGTTGGTTCAAGACGCGGTCTGAGCTTGTGCTCAGGAATCCTTGCCATCAAAGAAGCTTCAATCTCTTGAATCATCCTTAGAGCGTTTGACTCTGAACTCATATCTTCTTCACCAAGATACCGATTGGTAGATCTTCACCAACGGTTACGCCTTCGCCTTCAACATCTCCAAGAGTGGTTTCAAGTTCTAGTGTCAGAGTTTCAGACTTAACAAGTTCTTCATGTGTAGCAATTGCCTCAATAACATCTTGAACGCTGGTGACAACGAGCTTGATGCGGTCGCTAACATCTAGGTCAGCGTCCTTACGAGCTTGTTGAACTGCTCTAATGACATCTCTAGCAATACCTTCAACTTCAAGTTCTTTAGTAACTCTTGAATCAAGAAGAACAAAGCCACCAGAAGGCAAGATACCGATTAGGTTGACTGACTCAGCTGCATCTGAAAGATCAGCAACTAGATCGATTTCGTATTCACCTTCGATGAGTTCAATGCCACCACAGATAACCTTGTCGCCATCTTGTGACCAGTCCCCTGACTTAGATGCACCGATAACTTGTTGAACCTGCTTACCAACACGTGGTCCAAGTGCTCTTGAGTTCACCGTCAGTCTCTTTATAACACCAAACTCAGTTGTTGAATCAAGTGAAAGTTCTACTAGATCGATTGACTTCACGTTTAGTTCTTCAGCGATGATGTCAACAAACTCAGATAGGTCATCAGCATTCTTGGTGACAACAGTCAACTTAGCTAATGGCAAACGAACTCTTAGTCCATTTACTTTTCTCAGACCGTTAGCAACAGATGAAACAGTTCTCACCTGGTCCATTGCAGTCATTAGCTTGTCATCAGCCTTTAGAGCTTCATGATCAGGCCACTCGGTCAGGTGAACTGATCTCATACCTGTAAGTCCCTGGAAGACTTCTTCTGAAATAAGAGGAAGCATCGGAGCTGCAACACGGGTCATGATTTCAAGGACTGAATACAGAGTATTGAAACCAGCTGCGTCGCCATCCCAGAATCTAGCTCTAGATCTTCTGACGTACCAGTTAGTTAAGACATCCGCGAAGTCGCGCAATCTTGCGGCAGCACCAAAGGTGTCAAAGCCATTTAGATCAGCTGATACTCCAGCAACCATCTCTCTGGTCTTAGCTACTAGATATCTATCCAGTACGTCTTCGCTTGATAGATCGAACTTTGCTTCATAACCTGCAGCATTAGCGTAGAGAGTGAAGAAGTAGTAGGTGTTCCATAGTGGAAGTAGAACCTGTCGGGTTCCTTCTCTAATGCCCTGTTCAGTAACAGACATAGTTCCACCACGAAGAATTGGGCTTGATAGCAAGAACCAACGCATCGCATCCGATCCATCACGGTCAAATACTTCGTTCACATCTGGATAGTTACGCAATGACTTAGACATCTTCTGTCCATCACTACCTAGAACAATTCCGTGAGACACGGCTGTCTTGAATGCCGGTCTATCAAATAGTGCTGTTGATAGCACGTGCAGGGTGTAGAACCAGCCTCTGGTCTGACCTGAGTATTCAACGATGTAGTCACCTGGTGAGTGTGAATCAAACCACTCGCTGTTTTCAAATGGGTAGTGAACCTGAGCAAAAGGCATTGAACCTGATTCGAACCAGCAGTCTAGAACTTCTGGAACTCTAACCATCATTGACTTACCAGTTGGGTCATCAGGGTTCACTCTGGTTAGGTGATCAATAGTTGGGCGGTGGAAATCAGCAACACGAACACCGAAGTCCGCTTCCATCTCATCTAGAGAACCATAAACATCCATGCGTGAATAGTTCGGGTCAGTTGATTTCCAAACAGGAATAGGAGCTCCCCAGAAACGGTTACGGCTGATTGCCCAGTCTCTAACGTTCTCTAGCCACTTACCAAAAGAACCATCTTTAGTGTGTTCAGGAACCCAGTTGATCTCTTGGTTTAGTTCAAGCATTCTGTCTTTGAGTTTTGTTGTCTCAACAAACCAAGAAGAAACTGCCTTATAGATAAGTGGGTTCTTGCATCGGTAGCAGTGAGGATATGGGTGGTCGTAGCTTGCCTGCTTTAGTAGGCGCCCCATGTCTTTAATCTTTTGAGTGATTGGCTTGTTGGCTTCGAAAACATGCTGACCAACAAAGTCAGTAATCACTGAGTTGTATTCACCACGTTCGTTTACTGAAACATAAACAGGAATTCCTGCTGCTTCACAAAGCTTCTGGTCATCTTCACCATAAGCAGGTGCTTGGTGAACAACACCGGTCCCTTCACTATCAGCAACATAGTCACCAACAATGATCTGCCAAGCGTTCTTGACATCAAACTTGGATTCATCAGCGTAGTAATCAAATAGTCTTTCGTACTTGATTCCAGCTAGTTCTTTGCCAAGGACTGTTTCTTCAATTGCTGCATGAGCTGCTTCAACATCCTCAAAGCCAAAGTCTTTTAGGTGTGTACCAATTAGTGACTTAGCAAGGAGGTACTTCCCTGATTCGGTGTTGATAACCGCATATTCAATTTCTGGACCAACAGCTAGAGCAAAGTTAGTTGGCAGTGTCCATGGAGTTGTTGTCCAGGCAAGAATCTTGACGCCAGCAAATTTCTGTCCTTCAAGAATTGGGAAGGTAACAGTTACTGTCTGATCTTGTCTGTTTTGGTAAACATCCTCATCCATACGAAGCTCATGGTTTGAAAGAGGTGTTTCACATCTCCAGCAGTAAGCAAGAACTTTGAAACCTTCGTAGATAAGACCCTTCTTGTGCAGTTCCTTGAAAGCCCACAGCACACTCTCTGTATATGAAGCATCAAGAGTCTTGTAGTCATTCTCAAAGTCAACCCAACGAGCCTGACGGGTAACGTATGTTTCCCACTCCTTGGTGTATTTCAATACTGAGGTGCGGCAGTAGTCATTGAACTTATCGATACCGAATTTCTCGATCTCAGGTCTTCCAGAGATCTTTAGTTGTCTTTCTGCCTCAACTTCAGCTGGCAGACCATGGGTGTCCCAACCAAAGCGTCTTTCAACTCTG
>JBEDLY010000025.1:0-15105 GCA_041171365.1 Actinomycetota bacterium
GACTTAGCAAAGTCATCACGGTAGTGAATTGGGTTAAAGTCTCCTGATGCTCCGGCATAGCGAACTAGAGAATCACGAGTGAAGTGGAAAGTGTGACTTCCAATTTCTTGACCTACTTCTAGAGAAGCAATGTTGATGTGAGTCATTATTCGCCCCTCACTACTAGTGTGCTGATTGCAGTGCAAACAAGTTTCTTCTCAGCATCAAATACTTCAGTGTTGAAAGTAATCATTGAGTGAGCGCCTAGAGATTTAACTGAAGACACTTCAAGAACTGAAGTAAGTTCATCGCCAGCAACAATTGGTCTTACAGAAACGAATCTCTGATCTCCGTGCACAACTCTTGAGAAATCAATATCAGCTTCAGGGTCTTGAAGAACCGCTGGCAAGCTTCGCTCTTGAATAACAACAGCAAATGTTGGAGGAGCAACTAGATCTGTATAGCCAGCTGCTTGAGCAGCGAAGACATCTAGGTTGACTGGGTTAGTTGAGAAAACAGCATTCGCGAATTCTCGAACCTTTTCTCTACCAACTAAATAGGGGCTGGTTTCTGGGTATTTCTTACCCTGCACATTTGGATTGACCATGTCTCAAGTTTCGCAGATATTTGAGCCCTAGGGGCCGTGGTAGCGGGAGCGGGACTTGAACCCGCGACACCACGATTATGAGTCGTGTGCTCTAACCACCTGAGCTACCCCGCCGCAGAGCCCCGAGACAGGATTGAACTGTCGACCCCTTCCTTACCATGGAAGTGCAATTAACAGGCTTAGGCACCGTTAGAGATTACCACCTAGGCAAACCATAGGCAAACCTCAGAGTGCTGCCGGAAGCCTATAAATGTTGATTGTTAGTGGATCTGTAGGGAGTTTAGCCACCTTGCCATCAATGATTAGCTTGGCTCCACCGAAGAGATTCTCAGCCTGCTTGAGCCCTGAAACGGCATCCAGGGGAATAGCAGCATTGGTATCAGAGCCTCGGGTAGCAACGGTCAAGATGGTCTGTTTCTTGTTCTCACGGACATAGGCCACCACCTCATTGGAGACATATACGAATCTCATAGACCCATCGTGCAGAGCAGTATTTTCTTTTCTGATCTTGGCAAATGCCTTGTAGTTCACAAGCATGGTTCTATCGTTTGGTCTCTCGTTATTCCAAGGAATAGGAGTTCTTGACTCTTCACCGTTATGACCATCAAGACCAAACTCATCTCCAGCCCAGATAACCGGCATGCCTGGGAAAGTGAACTGCATGCCAGCAGCTACTTTCTGAGCACCTGGGATAGCAAAGGTCTTGAATCTAGGAATGTCATGAGTGTCAAGTGGATTCATGTTGTGTAGACGAACATGCCATGGGAATCCTGCAGCAAAATCTAGATGCTGTTTGACCATTTCATTTCCATTGATCTTTGTCTTACCAATTCCTAGGAAGCCTGCTTCAGCTTTCACGTTTGGGTTATAGAACCATCTCCATACCGGCTTAGTGAAGTTGTAATAGGTCATAGCGCCATGCCAACCTTCACCTTGAATTTGGTAAGCAGCATCTCCCGTGTATTCACCAAGAAGAATTGTGTCTGGATTTATCTTCTGCATTGATTCACGAATAAGAACCTGTAGTTCCATATACATATCTTCTTCACGAATACGACCAGTCATATTTGAAACATCGATACGCCAACCATCCATAGCAAATGGCTTCTTTATCCATCTAGCAACAATTGAATTAGATCCGGTGATGAATCTCTTTCTAAGTTCTTTTGAGTTCCAGTTGAACTTAGGAAGAGATGGAACACCGAACCAAGAGTCATAGTCTCTATTTCTATTACTGAAGTAATAGAACTCAGATTCCTTAGCTCCAGGCTTCTTATAAGAAGCCTTGAACCATTCGTGAGCAGCACCTGAGTGATTAGAGGTTAGATCACCAATAATCTTGAAGCCCTGCTTGTGAGCGGCAGCAGCTAATTCAATAAGTGCTCTATCTCCACCAAGCAGAGGATCCACTTCATCAAAACTAGAAGCATCATATCTATGGTTGCTCTTAGCTGGGAATACTGGAGTCAGATAAATCAGTGTCACACCCAAAGCCTTTAGATGATCTAGGTGTTCAGTAATTCCATAGATATCCCCACCAAAGAATTGTTCACTGGTACCAGGACCAGTTCCAATTACTTTGTCTCCCCACTCTTTAGCAATCGCCCAGCTAGGAAGCTTTTGCTTTGCCGATCTCTCTGACTTAGCGAAGCGGTCAGGGAAGATTTGATACATCACAGCTTTCTTACCCCAGTCAGGAGCAGACGAGAAAGTATTGATTCTGAAATCTTCAACATCAGGCATCTCAAGTTCAGTTAGCCCTCTTGCATTTAGCCAATAGCTAGAACCATCAGTCATCTCAATGAACCATCTGTAGTTCATGTATGGGTTATGCATGGTGATTACTGCTTCGAACCAAGACCAGCCGTTCTTAGTTGAAACCACTTTGGCTGGTGGTGTCGGGAAAGCTTCCCCCGACTCACTAAAACGAACTCTGACCTGCTTCACCTTGCCAAGGGCAGTGTGGATTCTGATGCGGAGCTTGATCTTCTCGCCAACTTTAGGTTTCTGGTTAGCAACATATAGAGGTGACCCATCGTGGTGAGGATAGAGTCCGCGAGGCAGTAGTTCTAGGGCTGTCTTCATTAGATTCCAATTGTTTGGGGTAGCTATTGGTGTCTTGTAATTCTTGCTACTAAAGGGGTTCGAGGGCAAATCTAGCAGGGGAATTATGTAAGCGATTACATTTTGGTAAACACCGCCAAAATCGGCTCTCCTCTGGCGTATTTTTGAACCTATGGTCCAAATATCAACAGAAGCACTCTCACGTTCCAAAAAAGACGCCGAATGGTGGAGAACTAGCGTCATCTACCAGATCTACCCTCGCTCCTTTGCAGATGGCAATGGCGATGGCATGGGAGACCTACAGGGAGTAACTCAAAGACTTGAATCCCTAGCAGAGCTAGGCATTGACGCTATCTGGTTCAGTCCATTCTTCAAGTCTCCTCAGAAGGACGCTGGCTACGACGTATCTGACTACAAGGACATAGACCCGCTATTTGGAACTCTTGCTGACTTTGATGCTCTTGTAGCAAGAGCAAACACCCTTGGCCTCAAGATAATTGTTGACCTAGTTCCTAACCACTCAAGTGACCAGCACGCTTGGTTCCAAGCAGCACTAAAGGCAGCACCTGGCTCTAAAGAGCGTGCTCGCTACATCTTTAGAGATGGCAAGGGTGAGAACGGTGAACTACCTCCAAACAACTGGGAGTCAGTATTCGGTGGAGCTGCCTGGAGTCGAATCACAGAGCCAGATGGAACTTTAGGTCAGTGGTACCTACACATCTTTGACTCTTCACAGCCTGACTTTGACTGGCAGAACGAAGAAGTAAGAGCAGAGTTTGATTCTGTATTGAGATTCTGGCTTGACCGCGGTGCAGCTGGATTCCGTATTGACGTAGCTCACGGAATGATCAAGGTCGATGGACTACCTGATGTTGTTTCAAACAACTCAACTATGTCTGGTCAAGATTCACCTGATGCAGTCAAGACTCAAGAATCAGAAGAAGAACTTATTGCTCGTCTCCAAGTTGAGAATCCTTTCTGGGGTCAGAACGGTGTTCACGAAATCAACAAGAGATTCCGTTCAATCTTGGATGAGTATGAAGACAGAGCTATGTGTGGTGAAGCATGGGTGCTTCCACTTTCAAGAATGGCTCGTTGGGTAAGACCTGGCGAATATCATCAGACCTTCAACTTCGGTTACCTTGAGACACCTTGGGATAAAGACAAGCTATACAACGTTGTAACAGAATCTCTAAAAGAGTTTGGTGCTGTTGGTGCTCCGTCTACTTGGGTTCTTTCAAACCACGATGTTATTCGTCACGCAACCAGAATGGCCTATGACAAGATCCCTAAACAAGGTGATGGAATTGGCCCTAACTACGAACAACCAGATGAGGCTAAGGGTCTAAGAAGAGCTAGAGCAGCTACTGCTTTCATGCTTGGTCTACCTGGTGGTGCTTACATCTATCAGGGTGAAGAACTAGGTCTACCTGAACACACAACACTTGATAACCAATACCGTGAAGACCCAACCTTCTTTAGAACTAAAGGTGAAAGAGTTGGTCGTGACGGTTGCCGTGTTCCACTGCCTTGGGAAGCAGGAGCTAACGAGGCTAATGGCTTCTCAACTAATGGAAAGTCTTGGCTACCTCAGCCTTCGTCATACAAGAGATACGCAAGAAGTGAGCAGGAAGGCGTTGCTGGATCAACACTTGAGCTCTACAAGCAGCTTCTGAAAAAGCGTAAGGCTAACGATATGGGTAACGGTGAATTCCGTTGGGCTCCTGAGTTCATGGATGAATCAACTCTTGCCTACATCAACAATGGTGTTCTAGTTCTCTCAAACTTCACTGGTGAATCTGTTGTGATACCTGCAGGAGAAATTCTTGCAACCACTCAACACGATCTAACAGTTGAAGGTGAACTCGAGCACGACAACACAGTTTGGATAAAGTTGTAAACAAGAAAGCGGTTAATGCAGAAATGCCCGGCATAGTTGCCGGGCATTTCTGTTTAACTTATCGAATCAACGCAGGGTCTTCAGCCATGAGGCACTTGACTTACCTAGTTTGCGAAGCTGTTCTAGTCGAACCGCAATCCAAACCATTACTGCTGCAATCAGTAGAAGTACTACCCATAGGAACCAGCTCTCTCTAGCGATCGGCTGGAACGCATATGGCAAGACGCCAACTATTACTCCAACTAATCCTGGGAAGAACAAACCTCCGAGAGATCTCAAAGCTCCAACAACAAGCAATGTCACGGTTGCAACCATCAAGATTCCAAATCTCCACCAGTCAACCTGAGTAAGTGAGGTGTTTCCAATAGAGGTGAAGGTTAGGAACAGTGACGGCCCTAGAGCAACAACAGATGGAATACCTAGATACAGATAGCTGCTGTCTGGCAGTTTATTGATACTTCTCAATCCACCTAGAAGTAGGAATAGGAATAGTGAAATACCCAGAGCTCTTAGAGTAACTGTTGTTTCGTAGTCCGCACTCTGCTCTGCATTTGCCCAAGTGATTGGTAGCAAGAGTAGTGATAGCGATGCTCCACCAGCAACTGCAACACCAAGGTTTCCATTTCTCATTCCAAGAATCAGAGCTAATAGAGCAATCACTAGAACAGCCAGGATTCTGGTGATCTGAGTTGGGCTCGTTAGCTGGATAGATGTGTCCAGGGTTGTGTAGGTATGGATGATTGAAGGCAACACCAAAGTAAACAGCGGTAGACCGTAAGTGAACAGAGTGGACTTGAAATCAAAGACCTTCTTTAGGTTCATGTTTCCAAGAGCAATTGCTCCGGCTGCACCAATACCGAATAGTTCTGGACCTTCCAAAAGATCTGGTGCTAGCACCTCAACTAATTGAGCTAGCGATAGGCCAAGACCTAGAAGACCTGTGTATTCCAGGATTGCCCATAGCCTGCTTGATTCCTTTGAGAATCTAAACAAGGAGTAAGCAGCAAGAATCGCAGTTGAAGCAACTAAGCGATAAGCAGTAGCGTCTTCATTTACGTTTTGAGTGAGCGAGTAGATAGCTGAAGCGGCTACTGGGAATAGCAATGGCACATCCATGCCAACTAATCTTCTAAAGCCTTCAGAGGCAGCCTTGTTGAATATCGTTGGAAGAGCTACTGCTAGAGCTAGTGGAACTGTGTAGATCTCAAGATTGAACTTGTCCAAATCCATTGAGTTACGAATTAGATCGCTAGAGATCAAAGCAATAGTTACCGGAGCTAAGTAGCTAAGAGCAAACCAACCGTTGGTTGTTTCAGATTTAGCAGCACTTGATACTTGAAGCTGTCTAAAGACGATAACTGCGAATATCGCAGCAACTGCAATTCTTCTTCCTCCGGCTAAGTTCTCGCCACCAAATGCTTCAATAGCTTCGTCGCCCATATAGAAACTAGCTATTGTGAAGAAAGCACTGAACATGTAGGACAGACCTGTGACTCTAAGAGCCATCGAAATTCGGTCTGAGCCGAATCTCTTCAACTCAGCCGCGACTCCCGCTGCAACGGCAACTAGACCAAGAGTTCCAAGTCCGAGCCAAATCTGTCCGGCATCGCCATCGTTCTGCCAGTCACCCAAATTGATGTAGATGGATGAGAGGGTTAGCCCGAAGACGCTAATCAATGAGAAGTAGGTTGTGTATTTACTAGATACTCTCTTGTCCACAATTCTCAATACGAAGTTCAGTGCGAGAGCAGCAACAATTACCAACGCAAGATGTGCTGAGAGAAGAAGTTCACCTCGCTGAGCAATCGCTACGAACAAGAGGCCTGCAAGTGAGTACCCATAGCCAATCCAGACCGATGACTTAACTTTGCCGATCCAAGAGATTGCGTAGTTGAGTGCAGCGATTAGCAATAGGACTACTCCTATAAAGAGCACATCCTCCTTGTTTGTCATTGAAATGACGAGCTTGAGAGCTAATACTCCCTGGAATGTGTAGGAGTAGCGAAGCAATAGAGAACCCAAAGTCTTAGACCTAGATCCCAGAAGACCTGTTACTAGAGCAGAGCCAGCTAGAACTGAAACTAGGCAGACCTGACCTGTACTTGTAGTAGCTGAGTCCGAGTGGGCAGCGAGCAATGCGGTCAAGATAGTTGTCAGGATAAATATCGACAGCTGAGCACCTGAATCAGATGCCTTGCCTAGTTTCTTGTTCACAAGTGCAACTAGTGGTGAATAAGAAACAGCAAGAAGAATCAGTCCAAGAACGACAATTGCGTACTCGAGAGTGTTTGAACTAAACACCACTCGGCTTTGCTCGTAACCAAACCAATAGAAGTTGCTACCGCCACCAGTAACCGCTAGGTACAGAAGTCCTAGACCTGAGAAGTGGAGTACGGTAGCTGCAATTGTTGAACTTCTTCCAGCTCCTAGGAAGCTCTGGTAGATGAAAGACAATCCGAATGAGACTAGGAAGATTCCGAAGGCTGCAAGGTATTCATAGATTTCCTTATCAACACCTACGTACCAAAGAATCCAGGTTGCCGCTGTCGCAATGTGGGCAACCTGAACAGCCAATGGATACTCGGCGACTCTCTTGACGTAGAAGCCAATAGCCAGAGTTGCAAACATAATCAATGTGGTTCCAAGGACTCCTAGCCAGTAGTTGCTTGGGTCAATGAATAGGAACCAGGTGTTCAAGGCAACAGCTACCAATGGGTAGGTGTATACGCGTAGCCAAGCGTTGAGTTTAGCTACGGAGTCCTTATCTGATGAAAGTGCCCCGATCCAGAAAGATCTTGTTGCAATAGCCAGGACGCTAACTAGTGCAAAGACGGTGAATGAAACAGGCTCTGGCTTCTCAGCGAAGCTGAGCACGTTTAGTACTAGATAGCCAATAGAGAGTAGACCGAAACCTGCAACGCTGAACAATGAGAATTTCTCTAGAGCGTCATCTTCGCGCTTAGCCAGATCCTTTTCATACTCAATATCTTCAGTGCCCTTAGCAATCTGGAACTTGATCTTGGCAACCTGATTGCTTAGAACAGCAACCAGAACTCCGGCAACAGTTGTTGCTGCTGAGAACCAGGCAAATGATCCAGAACCAATTCCGAATCTCTCAACAAGGTCACCGAATGTGAAGACCAGTGCTGAAGCTGCAAGTGCCGCGATGGAAATAATCTTCCAGCCGAAGTTTGCTTTGAATCTTGCAAGCACAAATGAAACTACTGAAACGATGAAGAGGTTTAGAGTCCAGTACCAAGCCGGTGCTGTTTCCCAGGTGAATGATTCATTGAGAATATCTCCAGCAACCAAGATTGAAAACATAACCATGGCAGAGGAGAAAGTAGCCATGAAGTTGGCCAGCATGACTGAGAACTTTCTTCCCCAGAAAGCCAAGATTGCTGTTCCAATTCCGACACCTAGCGTGACTCCAAGGAATCCTTCCTCAGGGAATGTGTCTAGGTTTGTTGAAACGAAAATGCTTCCTGCAATAACGATGATTGCGCTAGCTCCCATAATCAACCACTGTTGAAGTGAAAGAGTAGCTCTAGCTTTTCTGACTTTCTGCACAACCGGCGCAGGAGCTGTTGTTCTCTGAGCTGCAGCAACTGCAGGAGTCACACCCGTAGTAGCTGCAACCAGTCTCTGTCTAACAGCCATCAGGTCATTCTCGATTCGGAGATAGTCTGCGCTTAGCTTCTGATAATCAAGCAGGTCTTTGGTCTTGAACTTGTAACCACAAGGACAGGTAATCGTAGCTTTGCCAGCAAGATCTTTTGCAGAGAAGCTGTGCTCACAGACAGTAGTAGCAATGTCTCCACTTGATTGCGAAGGTTGAACATTTGGTTGAGGAGTTGCTACCTGAGCTTTCACAGTGGGGATGACAACCAGTTCGTCAATCTTTGATTTCTTATTCCTTCGAAAAAGCCAAACTACGAAATACGCTATTAGCAGTAGGGAGATTGCTTGACCGCCGTCAAATCCCAATGTCGACATATAAAAGCCAAACAACGGCAACACTATGAACAAGCTGAGTATGGATACGCAGGTGATCCCAACGATTTTCCCTGCAGACATTCCTTTTTTAGACATTCAATTTCCCCCTTTGATGTGGTTACTAAGAACTTTAGTTAGCCTCTGTCCCTTTATGGAAACTAAAGATTGTTCGTTATTTAATCGTAATTGGTGATTTTTCGAACCTAGGGACATCTCTATATGGGCATTTTGGGCTTAAGAATCGAATACTTGCCCCCTCCTTTCCGCCTAAAATCAAGGCTATGGAGATAAACGGCGGTATCAGCCATAAAGCCAGCCAGCAGCGTGACTGGTGGCGATCAGCCGTTATCTACCAGGTCTACCCTCGTTCCTTTGCTGATGGCAATGGGGATGGGATGGGAGACCTAAAGGGAATCACCTCAAGGCTAGATTCACTTGCTTCACTTGGTGTTGATGCAATCTGGCTCTCCCCTTTTATGCCTTCTCCTCAAAAAGACGCTGGCTACGACGTATCTGATTACAGAGGAGTAGATCCTCTTTTCGGAACGCTCGAAGATTTTGATTTGATGCTCGAGAGAGCTCACCAACTGGGACTCAAGATACTTGTTGATTTAGTTCCTAATCACTCAAGCGATAAGCACGCTTGGTTCCAAGCTGCTCTTAACGCTCCTGCCGGTTCTCCTGAAAGAGAGTTTTATCACTTCAAAGATGGCATCGGCGATCTTCCACCAAACAACTGGGTGTCCATGTTCGGTGGTCCAGCTTGGACCAGAACTACGAACCCTGATGGCACTAATGGACAGTGGTACTGCCACCTCTTTGATTCATCTCAACCAGATCTGAATTGGGAGAACCCTAAAGTCCAAGAAGCGTTTGAAGAGATTCTAAAGTTCTGGCTTGATAGAGGAGTTGATGGCTTTAGGGTTGACCAGCCGCACGCTATGGCAAAAGCAGTCGGTCTTCCGGATCATCCATACGTAGATAGAGCTGGAGCAGGATTTATCGAAGGTGAAGAGAACCCACCGATGTGGTTCCAAGATTCTGTCCACACAATCTTTAGAAGATGGCGTGAAATCCTAGATAGCTATCCAGGTGATCGAGTGATGTGTGGAGAAGCATATGTTCTCCCTCTTTCGTTCATGGCTCTATGGGTTAGACCAGATGAATTCCACCAAACCTTCAACTTCAGATATCTTGACGCTCTTTGGAATTCAGAATCCATCTTCAAAACAGTGAATGAATCATTCGAAGCATTCGACAGCGTAGGAGCACCTAGCACTTGGGTTCTTTCTAATCACGATGTGATTAGACATGCCTCAAGACTCGGTGGCGATTATGGCAGAGCCACAGCTTCAGATGGAATTGGCCCTAATGCACCACAACCAGATCTTGAACTTGGACTGAAGAAGGCAAGAGCAGCTACCCTCTTCACATTAGGACTACCTGGTTCCATGTATTTGTATCAGGGCGAAGAACTGGGCCTTCCAGAACACACCACGCTGCAAGATGAATACAGACAAGACCCAACGTTCTTTAGAACAAACGGAGCCAGAGTTGGTAGAGATGGCTGCCGAGTTCCTCTTCCTTGGGAAGCAGGAGTAAACCAGTCAAATGGTTTCTCTGCGACCGGAGAAGCTTGGTTACCTCAGCCAGATATCTACAGGAACTACTCAAGAGATCTGCAGGAAGGAACTCCTGGCTCAACTCTTGAAATGTATAAAGCAGCCTTAAGAATTAGAACTGAACTTGACCTAGGTCAAGGTTCCTTTGAGTGGGTTCAAGAACTTTGTAGTGAAGATGTCTTAGCCTTCAGAAACACGGACGTTCTTGTAATTCATAACTTTGGAAGTGAGCCAATTACTGCTCCATCCGGAGAACTTCTAATTTCAAGTTCTACTGACTCTTCTAGTGACATTCTTCCTAGTGAAACAAGATGGGTTAGAGGTTAGCAATTGCGATGCTCCCCCCACCACCCTTATGAGACTATTAATCTCGTTCTTGCTGAATTATAAATAGTGCAACAGTTGCAGCATCGGCCCAAACATCGACGCTCCACTTACCGAGATGAATTGTGCCAAGATTCTGTCCTTGCATACTGAAATTTGCCCAGATTTCGCCTGCACATCGATAAAAAGAAAAAACGCCGGCCCTGGCTCCGGATTCCTGATATGAAACAGAAACGTGGTCTCGTCTACATTCAACCGTCTTCGAATTTCCGCAGGGTGTTTTCAGGATGTCTACTGTATAGCCTTGATCTTCCAAAAACTTTTGGTAGTTCTTCATAGTTTTTGTTTCAATTCGGTCAAGCATTCCCATGGTTTCGCCTATCCCTCGATTTCTTTCACAAAATTAGCAATTGTGGATCTGGGGATTCCCCATTTTCTAGCTTTCTCTACTTTGCTGGATTGCGAGCCTTCGCTTTCCTGTAGAAGAAGTGAGACGTTGTCCGACTTATTCAAGACATCGGTGAATTTATAGCCATTGGCGCTCAGGAAGGTAGAGATTTTTTCCTTTCCCCAGTGCACGCCGTCAATTGATGTAGTTCCGGTTACACAGACTAAAGACCCTTTTGCAGGAAGTTCGGCCTTGGCGCTCGATAGATCAACTTCTAACTTAACGTCTAGGGCAAGGGCAAATGCCTCGAGCAAATTTTGTTCAGCTTCAGTAATCATTCCATCTCTCATTGCGGCTTTCTCAAGTTCTCGAACGTAACGAGTGTGAAGAGCTGTTTGGTCCTCAGAGGAAATTCCCAAATCTGCAGCAAGCAGGTTGAGTTCTTCCCTCTCGGTTTTGGTAATCTGCAAGTCGCTCAAGTAATCTGCCAATCTCCATAAATAACATGCTTCAACAGGGTTATCTATATTTAGAGGAGTGTTAAAAGAGTTGAAGCCCTGCTTCTCCACGAGCCCGCTAGAAACACCAAGTTGTTGTCTTGTGACTAACGAAGAAATCGGTCTCGACTCGGATAGCTCATAGATGGCATTGAACTTTGCCGGAGTTTCAATTTTGTGTCGTGCCTTTCCTGCTAGAAAAACTTCTAAACAGAGTTGAGCATCGTAAAGTGCTCCGTGATGCAGGTTGCTGTCATAGTTGATGTCAAAGAACTCTGCGGTTTCTTTGAGTCCTGAACCATTAAAGAGACTTCTGGTGCAGTCAAATTCTGTGATTGTGAAATCTATGTTGTTTCTCTGGAACTCTTGGTTCAAGAAATTGACGTCAAACAGGACGCTATGCCCAACCACTCTCTTACCTCCAAGCAAGTGAGCCAACCACGGCCCAAATTCTTCAAAGGTAGGTGCCATAGATAGGTGGGCTGCTGTTAGTTTGTGGACTTCCGAAGAATTTTCAGGAATATTACGCAAAGGATTGATTAAGGTCTCGAATTTAGACAGCACCTGCCCAGTCTCGGAGTCAAAAACAAGGCCAGCCACTTCTATGACTCGATCTCTGGTCTTGAAACCGAAGCCAGTAGTTTCAACATCTAGTGCGACGGATAGCGACATTAATTCTCCTCTGAACTTAGGGGGCATTGTCCCCAATCAGTTACAGATTACGCCACTCCAACGACATTAAGGCAATCAATAACCTCATATCTGGGCTCTATTCTTAAATGAAGCCACAAAGTGGCATCAACCACGGAGAGCACCATGACACCTAAAAAACTATTCAACGTATTTGCTAAAGCAGAAGCGGTTACTTGGACACTGCTTATCTCAGCACTTATTGCCAGAGCAGCTGGGCTAGATCCAGCACTGGTGGGAATAGCTGGAGGAATCCATGGTGCGGTGTTCTTGGGTTATGCGGTAACAGCAGCCCTTACCGGTGTGAACCAAAGATGGGGCTTTGGTAAGACCGCTCTGGCTGTAGCTCTGGCAATAGTTCCATTCGCAACAGTCCCATTTGAGATAAGACTTCAGAAGAATGGTTCCCTTGAAGGTTCATGGAGAACTACAGTCACCGATGACCCTAGAGATGCTGGATTCATCGACAAGCTTTTCCGCTGGTTTATCGCAAGACCGATCACCTTGATTCTTGTGATTGTTCTTGGGCTGACAGCACTCTTTGTGCTGCTCTTATCTCTAGGCTCACCAACAACTTGGTTTGACTAGGAGTTAAGAATCTTTTTGATTCTTTCCATAGAAACAGGTTCTGCTGTTCCAAGGCTTTGGGCAAACAAGCTCACTCTAAATTCTTCTAAAGCCCAACGTGCCTTGACTATGTTTTCTGGCATACCTTCTTTCAAAGGTAATGAGCCACCAGCATTTTCAAACAACAAGACTGCCTGGTTCAACTCAATCTCTAGACGTCTATCTCTTTCCATGTCTTCAAGTAGTTTCATGGTTCTCATCTTGTTGGCTTTTAGATAGGTAGGAAGACGATCAATCCTTGCAAGAGTTGTTGTGCTGATTAGTTTGTTTGTCATTAGCTGAGCAACATGCTTTTTCTGATTAGCTAATACAAACAGCAGTCCTATGTCTTGGATCTGTGAGATAGCTTTGCTCGCTTCTCTAGATAGCGCAGATATCTCAACGATGAGTTGAATGCATCTTCTGCTCTCTTCAACTATTCGTTTAGAAACAATTGCGCTCAATTCTGCTGGATCTGGTTTAACCGCTGTTGCTTTATCTAGTTCATCTTCAACAAGAGCAAGCACCACATCATCAACGAAGGCTTGAACGTTTCGATATCCAACAGAAACAATTGCTAGCTTTTCTTCTTTGCTAAGTTCGTCCGTAATTTGAGATAGCGGCGAACTTACAAGGGCGACGGTGTCTGAAATGAACTTGTTTCTAAGTTTGAGGGCGTCAACATTAGGAGCAAGGACCTTGGCTGTTCCTGGTTTGTGCTTCACAAACGCAGGATCAAACTTTTGCTTCAATTCATCAAGGTCCAGACTTACACCCTTTACCTCTTTGTTTTCAGCAATGAGCTTGTAGGTGATGCGAAGGGAGTTTGGTAACTCCTCAAGTTTGAAGTCACCCGCAGTCATGTGTGTTCCGCTTAGGGTTCTCAATGTTTTGGCAACTGTTTCAAGCAGAGGTTCAGTTGGGTTCTCTGGAAGTGTTGCCAGAGCCTTCTTAGCCCAGTCAGCTGCTGGAACTACATTCTTTCTGATGCTCTTAGGTAGTGTCCTGATTAGTTCAGCAATCAGGTCTTCCCTGAGTTGTTTGACTAGCCAATCAAAAGGATCCCTAGAGATAGCTGAGAGTTCTGCAATAGGGATGAGAATCGTTAGACCGTCTTCGATTTCACCGGGTTGATACTTGTATTCAAGGTTGTAAGAAGCATCTCCAAACACAGCACTTGTTGGAATCTCTATTCGTTCAGTTGTTTCAACCGGTAGTAGATCTTCTCTAGTCATGGTTAGAAGATCGGGGTTAGTTCTTTGCTCTTTCTTCCACCAGCCTTCAAAGCTTCTTGTTGAAACTACCTCTTGAGGAATCCTTGCTGAATAGAACCTAAAGACATCTTCATCATCAGGCATGTATTGAGGCTTCTTAGATGTCTCTGCTATCTCCTCTAGTCTCTTCAGAAGTTCTCTGTTTGCTCTATCAAAGGCTTGTTTAGAATCCCACTCTCCTTGAACTAAAGCATGCCTAATAAACAGTTCTCTACAGAGCTTCATATCAAGTCTTGAGTACTGCATTCTTCTTGAAACCACGATTGGAACTCCGAAGAGCATCACTCTCTCGTAGGCAACGACGGATCCTTGAGATTTCTCCCAGTGCGGTTCACTAAAGCTTCTCTTTACTAAATCCCCTGCAAGAGCTTCTGCCCACTCAGGATTAATAGCTGCATTCATTCGTGCAAATACTCTGCTTGTTTCCACAAGCTCAGCACTCATCACAGCGGCTGGCGGTTTCTTAGCTAAAGAAGAGCCAGGGAAGATGACAAACTTCTTGCCATTAGAACCTAAGTACTCATTACTGGTCTTGGCTGGCTTGTCACTCTTCTTAACAAGATCTCCAGCCTTCTTATCAGTTAGTTGCTTCAGTCCAATCTGAGAGAGCAGGCCTGAGAGCAAGCTCTTATGGATTCCATCTGGGTCTGATTTAGGTTTACCTGGAATGATTCCCAGTGGCTTAGCGATTGAAGTTATTTGTCTGACTAGGTCTTGCCATTCTCTAACTCTCAAATAGTTCAAGAACTCTGCTTTGCAGAGTCTTCTAAATGCTGAGGAAGATAGTTTCTTCTGATTGGTCTCTATGTAATTCCATAAGTTCAAAAGACTTAGGAAATCACTGGTGACATCCACAAAGCGAGCATGCGATTGATCAGCCTGAACCCTCTTTATTACAGGTCTTTCCCTAGGGTCTTGGATAGTTAGACCAGCAACAATGATCATGACTTCACGAACCAAGTCATGCTTCTTGGATTCAAGAAGCATGCGACCAAAGCGAGGCTCGATAGGCAACCTAGCTAGATCTCTACCAACAGCGGTTAGTTCAACTACCTTGCTCTTAGGGTCTTTCAAACAGCCAAGTTCGCCTAGAAGAGCTAAGCCATCTTTGACTCCCCTTTGCTCTGGTGCCTGAAGGAAAGGGAACTTAGTTATCTC
>JBEDLY010000026.1:0-9839 GCA_041171365.1 Actinomycetota bacterium
GAACATCAAAGACTCTTTGATTTTGCCATTTCTAGATGTTGACCTTGAATACTATGACCTATCCATTGAGCACCGCGATGCTACCGATGACCAGGTAACCATTGATGCAGCTCATGCAATCAAGAAGCACGGGGTTGGTGTTAAGTGTGCAACTATCACTCCTGATGAGGCTCGTGTTACAGAGTTCTCATTAAAGAAGATGTGGAAGTCACCTAACGGAACTATCCGTAACATTCTTGACGGTGTTGTATTCCGTGAGCCAATCATTATTTCTAATGTGCCAAGACTTGTCCCAGGCTGGACTAAGCCAATCATCATTGGTCGTCACGCTCACGGAGACCAATACAAGGCAACTGACTTCAAGGTGCCACGAGCTGGAACAGTAACAATGACCTGGACTCCAGCTGATGGCTCAGAGCCTAAGACCATGACCATCGCTGACTATCCTGAGCACGGCGGTGTTGCTATGGGTATGTATAACTACATGGATTCAATCCGTGACTTCGCGAGAGCATCTTTCAACTATGGTCTTGCTCGTAACTACCCTGTTTACCTTTCAACGAAGAACACAATCTTGAAGGCCTACGATGGCGCTTTCAAGGATGCGTTCCAGGAAGTATTTGATGCAGAATACAAGTCCAAGTTCGAAGCAGCGGGACTGACCTATGAGCACCGTCTAATCGATGACATGGTTGCAGCTGCTTTGAAGTGGGAAGGTGGCTACGTCTGGGCATGTAAGAACTATGACGGCGACGTTCAGAGTGACACAGTTGCTCAGGGCTTTGGTTCCCTTGGTCTAATGACTTCAGTGCTTACTACTCCTGATGGCAAGACAGCTCTTGCTGAAGCTGCTCACGGAACAGTAACCAGACACTACCGTGATCACCAAGCAGGTAAGAAGACCAGCACTAACCCAATCGCATCTATCTACGCATGGACCAGAGCTTTGATGCACCGTGCAGAACTAGATGGCACTCCAGAAGTAGCTCGTTTTGCAGAGACACTTGAAGATGTTGTTATCAAGACTGTTGAGTCAGGTCACATGAGCAAAGACCTAGCAGCTCTAGTTGGCAAGGAGCAGGCTTATCAAACAACTGATGAGTTCATGAGCTCACTTGCCACCAACCTAAAGGCTAGATTGGCATAAATGTTTATAAGTCACTAAATGCAGTGGCTGTGTAAAACTCCAGCAGGAATTCTGCTGGAGTTTTACTTTTATCCTCATGCAAATAACTAAACCAAAATTGTCAAAGGCAATACTTCTGGCAAGCTCTTTCTCACTAGTCCTTGGATCTGTTGTTGTTCCAGCTGTTCAGGCAACAACTTCTAATCCAACCCCGGTATGTAATGCAACCGGTACCAGTTGCACCGTCAACTTCCCTTATTCAGGAGACAGCTATATCTGGAGTCCACCGTCAGATGTGAGATCCATGTCTATCTCCATTGCAGGTGCTCAAGGAGGAAGATTTGGAGGTAACGGAGCTAAAGCAACGGCAACTTTCAAGACCATTCCCACAACACCTCTTCACATTTTCGTTGGCGGTCAGGGGTCAGCCGGCAGTGGGGCAGCTGGAGGATTTAATGGCGGTGGTGCTGCAGGTTCCGGACACAACGATGAAGGTTCAGGTGGTGGAGCCACAGACATTAGAACCAGTCCCTATCTAACTGACCGCATTGCAGTTGCAGGTGGCGGTGGTGGAACAGGTGGTTGGGTCGGAGGAGCTGGAGCCCCAGGTTCGGGCACCACAGGAACAGGGGGAGGCAATGGCCAAGGATTCGGTGGTGGAGCAGGAACACCCGTATCAGGAGGTGCTGGAGGTGCTTCAAACGGTTCTCTAACTAGTGCCGGAACCGCTGGAACCATTGGAGTCGGTGGTGCTGGAGGTAGAGCAAACACTGCATCTAGCACCGTAGCTGGTGGAGGCGGTGGAGGCGGTGGCTACTTTGGTGGTGGCGGTGGTGGAGCCGATACCGACCCATCTGGCACCGACGGAGGTGGTGGCGGTAGCGGATCTAGTTATATAAACGCAACTAGATTCCAAGCTGCAACCTACACGGCAGCATGGCAATCCGCTAATGGTGCAGCGAGCATCACCTACAACTTCGGACCTTCAGTTTCTTATTTCTCAGGTCCAACATCACCAAGCAAAGCTACTTCCCCAGTATTCAACATTGCTTTTGGGCAGAGCGTTACAGGCCTAACCGCAGATGATTTCGTTATCTCTGGAACAGCTCAAGGTTGCTACATTTCAACACTTACCGGTAGTGGTGCGAATTACTCTGCTGCAGTTTCAGGTTGTTCGGATGGAACCATTACGTTAACTCTTAGGGCTGACACCGTATTCGGAAATGCTATTGGTCCAGTTAGGTCTTATTCGACAACGTTGATTACCTTAGACAGAACTGTTCCAGAAATCGGATCACTTACCAAACAGGCAAGCATCAATAGCTTGATTATCTACAAAGCGATATTCTCTGAATCAGTTACAGGTCTTGCTGCTGACAACACAGACTGGTTAGTGAAAGGTAATGGCTGTGTAATTCAATCGATGACTGGTTCAGGTGCTCAATACACAATTACTATTTCTAGTTGTGTTGATGGAGATCTAGCGGGTCTTGTTCTTAACTCACTTGCAGTTCAAGACGCTGCTGGAAATATCGGACCGAGTCTCTTGAATCAAACAGAGGTAACCAAGATTGACACAACAGCTCCTGTTCTCAGAGTTACAGATATCACAGCACCTGGAGCAGCTGGATCACCTAAGTGGGTATTCGATAGCGAAGAACCCGTCACTGGAATGTCGGCAGCTGAGTTCACATTCTCAGGAACAGCACAAACCTGTGAACTGAACTACTCCGTAGTAAGAGAGAACCTAGGTTGGCAGATTAGTTTGGAAGGCTGTGGAACTGGAACTGCTCAAGTGACCTTGGCAGCCGATTCGGTGACCGACAGCTCAGGCAACGTGGGTCCAATCACTGCATTGCCCTCCAACATCATTGAGATCACTCCAGACGAGGTAGTCAATGAGGTTCTTGATTCAGCAGGTCAACCAAGTGGCGCGGTGCTCAAGAACCCTGGTTCTGCAAACACCGAACAGCTGGTTGAGCGAGCTAAGTTGCTTGCAGAAAAGGAACTGCTTTTGGGAGAAGGTCAACAGTTGGACAAAGTTACAGAAGCCAACGGACCTATAGCTAAGGAACTTCAAGGAAGTAAGGCATTAGGTGTGATTAGTGAAGATTGGCGTTCTGCAACAGTGTTTATGCTCCTAGCCCTTGCGCTAACGCTAAGTGCTTTTGCTGCAGGTAGTTCAATGCGGAGTAGAAGAAGGCACTAAAGAATTCCTAGGCCCTCGTCTTACTGGAAGATGATTGTGCGTTCGTTATCGAGAAGTACTCGATGTTCAGCGAACCATCTGACAGCTTGGGCGAGGGTCTTTGACTCTACATCCTGTCCCATAGCAACAAGATCTTTCTTAGATTTACCGTGATCGACTCGAATAACGTTCTGTTCGATGATTGGACCTTCATCCAGATCAGCTGTGACAAAGTGAGCGGTTGCACCGATCAGTTTCACACCGCGGTTGTGTGCTTGGGAGTAAGGGTTAGCACCTTTAAATCCAGGGAGGAAGGAGTGGTGAATGTTGATAATCTTTCCTTCAAATTCTCTACAGAATTCAGGACTTAGAATCTGCATGAATCTAGCTAGAACAATTAGCTCGATATCATTCTCAACAATGTACTTGCGAAGCATCTCTTCGAAAGCTGCTTTGGTTGAGGCATCTGTCAATGGGTGTGACTCGAATGAGACACCGTAAAAACCTGCTAGTTCAGCAAGGTCTGGGTGGTTACCGAAAACTGCAGGCACTTCAATTGGAATTTGTCCTGATCTCTGGTTGAAGAGTAGATCGTTTAGGCAGTGAGCGCTCTTGCTTACAAGCACAACTGCCTTAATCTTGCGATTCACATCATCTAGGTGCCACGTTGCGCTGTACTTCTCTGCAACGACTGCAATCTGGTCTGAGAACTCTTGCTTTGAAGCATTGACCTCAACCTGCAGTCTCATGAAGAACTTGCCACTCTCAGAGCTTGTGAACTGCTGGCTCTCAGTGATGTTTCCCTGGGCGGCGACTATGGCCCCTGAAATGGAGTGGACTATGCCTGGAAGGTCTTTACAGACGAATGTGAGGACCCAATGGTTTGTCGGCGTATTCATAGGTCAAGTTTAGGCTTTGCTAGTCATCTTGATTGCGTTGTAGGTCTCTCTGGCGGTTTCTGTAGCTGACGCTCTTCCAGATGACTACCCCTAAAAGCAGAAGGCCTGCGGCGACCATACTTATCCCGATAATTGTCCCTAGTTCCACGCTAATCCTTGCTGCTTGTTGATTTGTAAGAATACCTAAATATTTGCTTTATGAGCCCTCCATAGAGCCCTCTTGCCCTGTTATACAATGGACCTATCGCAACTGGCGTTAAAGATGGAATTCCATCAGGGAGCGAAGGCATTTTGGTCGTACGCCTGGGCCAAACAAGCACAAGCCGTTAAGGAGTTCCCTTGTCACAGCTACCACAGGAGTTCAACTCTCCGCTGTCAGCGACAGATCCAGAGATTGCAGCAGTACTGCAGGCTGAATTAGATCGTCAACGCAACTTCCTAGAGATGATTGCTAGCGAAAACTTTGTCTCAAGAGCAGTTCTTGAAACTCAAGGATCAGTTCTAACCAACAAGTATGCAGAAGGCTACCCAGGCAAGCGCTACTACGGTGGCTGTGAAGCTGTAGACGTTGCTGAGAACCTAGCGAGAGACAGAGCTAAAGAGCTATTTGGTGCTGAGCACGCTAACGTTCAGCCTCACTCAGGTGCAACTGCTAACGCTGCAGTTCTGATGGCGCTATGTAAGCCAGGGGACAAGATTCTTGGACTTGAACTTGCTCACGGTGGACACCTAACCCACGGTATGAAGTTGAACTTCTCGGGCAAGATGTATGAGGCTCACGCTTATGAACTTCACCCAGAGACCTTCTTGATTGACATGGACATTGTTCGCAAGCGTGCACATGAGGTTATGCCGCAGGTTCTTATTGCAGGTTGGTCTGCATACTCTCGTCACATTGACTTTGCTGAATTCAGAAAGATTGCTGACGAAGTTGGTGCCAAGCTTTGGGTTGATATGGCCCACATTGCAGGTCTAGTTGCGGCAGGTGTTCACCCGAACCCAGTTCCTTATGCAGATGTTGTTTCAACAACCGTCCACAAGACACTTGCTGGTCCAAGATCAGGTTTGATTCTTTGCAAGGCTGAGTACGCCAAGAAGATTGACTCTGCAGTATTTCCAGGTCAACAGGGTGGTCCACTAATGCATGTCATCGCTGGTAAAGCAGTGGCATTCAAAGCAGCTATGGGCCAAGAATTTATTGAAAGACAACAACGAACCATTCGAGGAGCACAGATCATTGCTGAGCGTCTAATGCAAGCTGACGTCAGAGCAAACGGTGTTGACGTTCTCACAGGTGGAACAGATGTTCACCTAGTTCTAGTTGACCTTAGAAACTCTCCAATTGATGGCAAGACTTGTGAAGATCTACTTCACGATGTTGGTATCACAGTGAACAGAAACTCAGTTCCTAATGACCCAAGACCTGCACTAGTGACTTCTGGTGTTCGTATCGGAACTCCGGCACTTGCAACTCGTGGTTTTGGAGACAAGGAATTTGCTGAAGTTGCAGACATCATCGCTCACGTAGTTATGCCAAACCCAGACATTGATGCCCTGGCAGATCGTGTCCGTGCTTTGACTGCAGAATTCCCGCTTTATAACGGCCTAGAGAACTGGTAATACTTTGGCTGCCGTAATACTTGATGGCAAAGCTGTTTCGAAGGCTATAAAAGCAGAGCTTGCTCTTGAAGTAATTGAATTAAAGAAAAAGGGGATAACCCCCGGCTTGGGAACTTTGCTAGTTGGCGACGACCCAGGTTCACATAGCTACGTTGCAGGTAAACACAGAGACTGTTCTGAAGTTGGCGTTCACTCCGTACGTATTGATTTACCAGCTAACGCCAAAGAAGCTGATGTTAGAGCCGCTATTAGAGATCTCAATGAAGCATCTGATGTGACTGGGTATATTCTTCAGCTGCCGCTGCCATTTGGTTTCAACACAAACGAAATGCTTGAACTCATTGACCCAGATAAAGATGCAGATGGCCTTCATCCAATCAACCTTGGACGCCTAGTGCTAGCTGGTGCGGATGAAATTACATCACCATTACCTTGCACACCAGCTGGAATCGTTGAATTACTTCACCGCTATGACATCAACCTCAAAGGTGCTGAAGTCGCAGTAATTGGTAGAGGCATCACAGTGGGTAGACCTTTAGGCCTGTTGCTAAACAAAAAGGGAATTGATGCAACTGTCACTTCATTACATTCAGGTTCAAAAGACATTCCTGATTCCGTGAAGAGAGCAGACATAGTTGTTGCAGCTCTCGGTGTTCCGCACTTCGTGAAGCCTGAATGGATCAAACCAGGGGCAGCCGTCTTGGATGTTGGTATTACACGAGTGGACAGAGACGGAGAAACTACTCTCGTTGGAGATGTCGACCCTGGCGTTTTTGATGTTGCAGGATTTGTTTCACCTAATCCTGGTGGTGTCGGACCGATGACTAGAGCGATGCTCGTTAGAAACGTAGTTAGAGCCGCAAAACTCAGCTAATAAAAAAGTGTTTTAGCAATTGATTGCTAAAACACTTCTTCATTTAAGTGCTTGTCACACTATCCCCTTGGAGACTTTGTTGGTGCTGGTGTTGGAATATATAAACTCGGCTTCGGCCTCGGGCTTGGGCTAATGAAGTAAGAAGGTTTCGGTCTTGGTGATTGAGTAGCGCTCGGGCTAGGTTTTGGAGACTTGGTAGGACGAGGCTTGGCACTCGGGGTTACGTAGACAGTTTTAGTGGGTCTTGGCTTTGCACTTGGCTCAGGGCTGTAAATAACCGTCATCGTTGGTACTGGCTTTGGGGTTGGGATGTCGACATTAGTTACAACATAGAAGCTCGCAGTGCAGAGGAACGTCTGATCGTTTCCAGAATTTCGCATGTTCTTGGATCTGAAAGAAGAATATCTGCTGCTGCCATAGTAGACGTCTTGAGTTGAGCCACAATTGCTATCGCTCGCTGAAAACCCTGAGGACAGGTAAGTCATAGTGACTTTTTCATACTCAATCGGGCTAGTTGCGTTAGCACTAGCACCAAGAGAAACTCCAGCTGATGAAACCATGGCGATAATGCCACACACGAACATCGGTAGAGCTAGTCTTTCGGTCATCTTCTTAGTCGCCATTTTTATCTCCAATTGTTGACTGTTAGATTCATGCTACTCCCGTCCGGGGACATCGAACTAGCCAAGCATCTGAGTGCTAGCTAGTTCTCGGTATAGAGGGGTGCTCTTCAGCAGCTGTTTGTGTGTTCCAGTGCCAATGACCTTACCTCCGTCAATAACGATGATCTGGTCGCTGTCCACAACTGTTGAGAGTCTGTGGGCGATAACAATCATCGTTCTGTTCTTGGCCACTGCGTCAATGGCTTCTCTCATCCGCTGTTCATTTAGACCATCAAGGCTAGAAGTTGATTCATCTAGCAACATGATTGGGGGAGCACTCAAAAGAGTTCTTGCAATGGCTAGACGTTGACGCTCTCCTCCGGAGAGCATGATTCCTTGCTCGCCAACCTCAGCATCCAAACCGCGCTTGTCGCGTTTTAGAACAGCCGATAGGTTTACTTCGCTAAGAACACGCTTGAGTTCCTTCTCTGTTGCATCTGGAGAACCAATCAAAAGGTTCTCTCTGATGCTTCCTGCTAGAACAGGAGCGTCTTGCTCAACGTATCCGATTTGAGCTCTGAGATCTGATCGAAGCATTGAGCTAACTGACTGACCATCAAGCAGGATGTCTCCGCCGGTTGGCTCGTAGAATCTCTCCATCAAACTAAAGACAGTTGACTTACCAGCACCTGATGGACCGACAATAGCAACTCGAGATCCTCTTTCAATCTTGAATGAGACACCCTTTAGAACTTCTTTAGGTTCACTCATGATTGGCTCAGCGCCTTCGATCGGCTGACCCTTTTCATCAAGAGCAACTTCAGGCCTTGCAGGGTAGCTGAACTTGATCTTTTTGAATTCGATAGCAGTTGAGTTCACTGCTTTGCGCTTGGTTACTTCTTCTCTTTCGGCATCGGTATCTTCAAGAGGAACATCCAAGATCTCCTGGATACGAGCAAGAGCCCCTAGGGCAGACTGCACTGATGTGTAAGCGCTGAAGAACTGACCAACCGGTCTAATCATTAGGAACATAAGAAGAATGAAGGTGATGAGGTTTGCTACCTGAGTTTCTCCAGTTGCTACTCGGTATCCACCGATACCAAGAACCACAATGAATGCAGCGTTGGCAGCAAGCCCACCGATTGGTGTTACCCAAGCGTTGATCTTGGCAATCTTCACACCTTGAGCGTAAGCTTCCTGGGCGTCTTTTCTGATCTGATCTGATTCTCTGCCTTCTGCTCGTGCTGCTCTAATTGTTCTAACCGCTGAAAGAGCTCTTTCAACTGAAGCAGACATTCGACCGACTCGCTCCTGGGCCTTAGTAGTTGCTGATCTAATCTTTCGTGAAGTTAGACCAATTGCAGCTACCGCTACAGAAATCATTAGCAAGGTGATCACAAGAAGAAGCCAGTCAATAATTGCCATGGCAATAACGGAACCTAGGAAGATAAGTGCACCACCGGCACCATCAACTAGACCTTGAGTTAGAGCTGCTCTCAGCAGTGTGGTGTCTGAACCAACTCTAGAAACCAGGTCTCCGGTTCTTCTGAGGTCGTATTCGGCAATCGGCAATCTGAGTAGACGAGTTGAAAGGCTGGTTCTCGCAGCTAGGACTACACCTTCTCCAGCTTTTGCTAGAACCAAATACATGGCTCCACCTAACACGGCGCTGAGCAAGGTTATGGCTAGAAGAGCAAGAGCGAGAGGCAATACGTCCTTGCCCTCTTGAACTGTGCTGATGATTCTTCCAACAACTAGAGGTTGAGCTAGGTTGACTCCTGCTCCAATGATGCTGAAAATGACTGCTACCCATAAAAGACCTTTTTGCTCTTTCATGTACGGGATAAGTTGACTGAACTTAGCTTTAGGTCCTGAGTCCTTAGCACCTGGTCCTGTGCGTCTACCTGTCATGCTCATGCTTTTACTCTTTCATCTTTATTAGTGATGGATCTCCAAAGATTGCTTCGTTCAGTAGAAATCTTATTTCTTGGAGGGATAGTGCTTCTGTGTAGGCGGTGTTTCTAAAGAACCTACTAAAGTCCACTGATTTGAGAGCGTCTAGAACTCTTTCATCGTGGAGTTTCAAAAACATCAGGGTACTGTTCGGCACTCGGTCAAACTCTGTTCTAATTAGTCCGCAACCGTAACCAAAAACAGTCACAGCGACATCGGCTTCAAAAGGAGTTACCTTTGAGACCAGCCCGAGATCCTGAACTTTTATCAAATCTCTATCTGCATCTCGTCTTTCCCACAACTGAAAACAGGTTCTAAGATTTGATTTCTGCCATACCATTTCACCTAGGTCATCAACATAATCGATGCTCAGGTCTTGGTCATTAATAAGGTGGAAGTTTCTGTCCAGCCTGTTGATTACTGACCACTTACGCCAGCTCCTCGGAACTATAAATGCAATGTAGTCACTGTGCTTGGCAGCTTTATTGAAGAAAGGAATACTCAATGAGTTGTTTCTGCCAAAAGGGGGATTTGAGATTGTGATGGCACCATTGATGTCCGCAAGATCTGCCTCTAA
>JBEDLY010000027.1:0-9577 GCA_041171365.1 Actinomycetota bacterium
CCAGGCACTGATCCTGGTACAGATCCAGGTACTGATCCAGGAGCAAACCCTGGCACTGGTGGGAACTCTGGAGGGGGCGGTTACGTCGATAATGGAGGAATTGTTGACAACGGGATAGTCGGCCCAGGTTTCTGTGACAACGACACTGGCATTTGTCAGGCAGTGTCAGCCGAGGCAATTAACCCACCTGATCAAAATGGTAAAACTTTTGCGCAGATACAAATTATTTTCATGCTAGTTCTATTTTTTGCCTTGTTACTTGCCGTACCTGTTATTTCCGTCATCAGACGAGGTAGCCAGCGCTGATGAAATTAGGATCATTATTTAGAGTGCTAATCGTTGCGGCGATTGGTGCTGGCTCGCTAGTCGCTCCTACGGCTTCCACTGCTCAATCCGGCAGCGAAATATCTAAAACTTGGCTTTCGGAACCTAGGGATCAAGCTAGTCATTTCTACGATGAGTTCAAGAATTTTGAAGTAACGGTTTCTCAAACCAAGAACCTATCAAACCAAGGTGTAAAAGTTAGCTGGACAGGTCTCAATAGAACGATGCCTGGTGAGTTCGCTAGCAACTACGTTCAAATTATGCAGTGTTGGGGAGAGGTAACCGGGCCAACGCCTCAGCAGTGTCAATGGGGATCACCAATCACAGCAACCGAGTTCTTGATGGGCTCATTTACCGCCAACCGAGACCTCATGCGAGGCGAAGACCCCAACCAGCCATACAACTCGTCATTCTTAATTCCACCACCGGTTAATCAACCGTTTCTCAAGTCTTATAGAGTCCCGTTCCAAACAGTTAATGGTGACAGTACCTACAATTTTGTCAAATACTTTTCAGTTGAAACGAGTAATGAATTTTCCGCAGCACCCACAGGCATCAACGGATCAGGTGAGGCAGTTTTTGAAATACAGACAGCTTTGGAAGCACCTCATTTAGGGTGTGGGGCACAGACAGCCTCAGGCCCAAGGGACTGCTGGCTTGTTGTCGTTCCTAGGGGCGAGCTGAGAGCAAATGGTTCAAGAATTTTGGAGGGGGAAAGAATAAGCGGATCTCCACTTTCTGCATCTAACTGGGCAAATCGCGTTCAAATTCCATTGAGTTTTTCTCCGCTAACCGTCTCATGTGCACTTGGTAATTCCGAGCGCCGAGTTGTTGGCACTGAGATGATTTCAGCTGCTTTCTATTCTTGGCAGCCATCCTTATGCAAAGACATTGCAACCTTTGGATACTCGCAAATTGGTGATGGAGAAGCAAGAAGACAAATCACCGGATCGCTCTTCGGGTCCTCAGGTTTAGCATTTATTGCCGACCCAATTGATGATGAATTGAAGGGCAAAAACCAATTAGTTTATGCACCAGTTGCGAACTCGGCCGTGGTTGTGGCTTTCAACATTGAGAAAAACTTCAAGTCGGACTCTCCGCTTGTCTCGCAAAACGGAGCATTGCTGACCGATTTGAAGTTGAATGCAAGACTTATTGCCAAGCTTCTAACACAGTCCTACCGGAATGATGTTCCTGGAGGTAACACTCAAGAGCACGTGAAGGACAACCCACGAAGCATTGTTCAGGATCCAGAATTTATCGAACTGAATCCAGACTTCCAGTACTTCCAGAGAGGCATCGAGCCCGGAGGTCTTTTAGTTGCGCTAGGTTCTTCAGACTCAACTGCTCTTGTTTGGCGTTGGCTTCAAAATGACCCTAAAGCCAAGTCTTTTCTAGAGGGGACTCCAGACCAGTGGGGGATGAAACTGAACAAGTATTACTTGTCGTTGGAATTGGCAGCTGACACGGAAATTGAATCTTTTCCTAAAGCAGATCTATCTGCCTACAGACCGAACTCAAATACGCCTGAGCCAGGTTTTTCTACTCTGGACATGAGACCTTATTCACACGACATGCTAGACGCTGCTGCGGCTGCCAGACGTGGAGATTCCAAGAGCAAGACAATTTGGGACCCAAACAAGATCCCAGCCGCGTTTGCTTCCGGTGGAGCTCAACCCATTGGTCAAAGATTCATGCTCGCAATCACTGATTTACCGGCAGCCGAAAGATATGGGCTAGGTGTTGCAACCTTGGTTAATTCCTTAGGTCAAGAAAGTAAGCCTAGCGAAAGCACTATGAATGACGCAGTTTCAGACATGCCAGTTGATAAGAGCACAGGAATCCTCTTCAATGACGGCAAGTCCTTAAAAGGCACCTCTTATCCTTGGACCTCGCTGACTTACGCAGTGGTAAATGTGTGCACTCAGACACCAAAGGCTCTAGCTGAATACAGTGCCATGTTGAATTACGCCACTGGAGCTGGCCAGATAAATGGTGAAGCGCAAGGGTTGCTTCCATTCGGTTACGCACCTCTTCCAACCGATTTGAAAGCTAAAGCGAAGGCGGCAGCTACTTCTCTAACCTCCAGTTCAGTTACCAAGGACTGTCCTTCGAACCAAGTTCCTGAAGAAGAGAAACCAACTCCGACCCCGACGCCAACCCCAACACCTACTGAACCGGTTGAACCAGAACCAGTTCCAGAAGAACCGGTAGAACCAGTCCAGCCAGGTTCAGGGCCAGTGGCAGACTCATTCAAGACAATTGCAGAGGGCAATTCAACAGCTTCAACAGTTGTGCTGGCCTCCATAGCCTTCGGTTTCCCAGGCCTTGTTATCGGCCAATTGCTCCTTGCTAGATCTAGAAAACGCAAGGAAATTCAAGCATAAATTTATGCCTTGTTAACTTGTTGGACACCTAATTGGCGTGGTCAGTTAATCAAGCAAGTTGAGACTGCAAGTGTACAAAACCTGTGCTTTCCGTCCTGGAACAGCAGAGTCAAACTCCCGAAAGGAACTACATTGAAGAACAAGTTGTTCGCTCAAGTAACAGTCGCTCTTAGCGGTGCAGCTGTTATCGCAGCTGGAACCGCAATGCCGGTAATGGCTGATCCAGTATCAGTAAACAAGTATGCAGAGCTAGTAGGTCTAGGCTCAGACACAACCATGGACGTCATGGATGGTATTTCACTTGCTCTAGGAAACGTGAGCGACACTGACAGCAGATTGAAGCTTGCAAGCTACAAGGCAATCGGTTCAGCTGACGTTGTTGTTTCTGCCGACGGAATTGCGATTCCTCGTGCAAACGGTTCAGGTGCAGGACGCGATGCTCTTCGTATTGCAATCGGTCAGGTTAACTCAGCCGCAGTGGCAATTGCTCCAGATGAACTTGGCAAGCCTAGAACTGCAGCTAACCCAACAACTTCACAGCTAGCTGGAAAATTCCACTACGCACGCTCTTCTTCAGGTCCAAGCTCAGCAATCGCCAACGGTGTTCTAACCTATGTACCTTTTGCTCAGGACAACATGACATACGCAACTGCTCCTCTGAATGTGACAAAAATCCCATCAGACATTCCACTAGGAACAGTCGCGAACACTTCTGAAGTTTCCTTGATTAACATCTACAAGGGAAACATCACTAAGGTCATTACCGACGAAGCGACTGGTGACTTTATCAAGTTGGAAGCACCAACATACACTCCAGCGGCAGGTGAGGTTTCTAACACAATCAAGGCTTACATCCCTCAGGCTGGATCAGGAACCCGCCAGTTCTGGATTGGTCAAGTTAAGATCACCGAAGCGGACATCACAAACGGTGTGACAGCTGCTAAGGACATCACTCCAGGCGGAGTGGCTGTTCAGGAGCACGACGGAACTGCAGTGTCTAACGACCCTTACGCGCTTGTTGGGTTCTCAATCTCACAGTGGGTTGCTCAGACCAACGGTGTTGCTCCGATGCGTACCGCTGGAGCGGTTCTTCGCTCAATGGGTGGAGTCGAGCCAGTAGTTTCTACTAATGGCGTTTACTCAACTGCACCAACTTGGACTGCTATTAAGAGACCTGTTTACAACATTGTTCCAACAGCTCTTGTAAACGCAGATGAAGAAAACGCCATCACACGCGCATTCAGAGGAACTAACTCACTTGTTTGCCAGGCGAAAGATGTAATCCAGAAGTTTGGTTACGGTCTTCTTTCTTACGATGGTGTTGACGCAGTTGACGGTCTAACAGCAGGTGGAAACGCAACTATCTGTGGAAACATCACCGAAGCGAACCGAACCTACGCACCTTCAACCAGCACTGTATCTCTAGGAGCTCCTGTTGTTGCTGCTGACGGATCAAGCGCGACTGTAACTGCAACCGTTGCATCAAACGGAAACTTCGGTGGAACAGTGTCACTTATCTCAGGTTTCGGAACCGGTGAAGCAGCAGAAGTTGCCTCAGGTGTTGTTCTTCCTGGACAGACCACTGTTGACATCAGCGTTACCAACCCGGGTTCAACTGCTTTTAGCAAGGCTGTAACAGCTCAGTTCATTCCGACCCTAGCTGGAGTGAACATCAGCAACAGCACTGTTGACGGATTGACAATTGAACTATCAGCAGTAAAGACCGCTACTAGCGTTTCATTCGGTGCAGCAACAGTTGCAGCGAACGGCCTGTCAGCTAGCTTCACAGCAACCATCACTGGTGGCGTAAACGGTAACTTGAACGTCTACAACACAGACTTCTCAGGAGCAATCTTGAAGACTGTAGCTGTAACTGGCGGAACAGCAACTGTAACCATCGACCAGGCAAATGGTGAAGCAGCGAACTACAACCTAGTTGGTGAGTTTGTTCCTACAGACCTAACCGCAGCAACTTCAAGCAGAACTTCTGCTGGGGTAGCGGTAGCTCTAAAGAACACAAGCTACACACTGATCACAGTTGGTGCGTCTTACAAGAGAACAGCACTTCCAACTGTTTCAGTAACAATCAAGGCTGGTAAGAGCACAAGCACCAAGGGTGCAACAGGAACCGTATTTGCAGTTGTTTACAACTCAAAGAAGGTCCCTGTCCAGGTCTCATCAGCTCTTGTGAAGCTATCAGCAGGTAAGGCAACTCTAAAGTTCGCCAAGATCGCAACAGTAGGAACGTACACCGTCAAGGTGTTCTACGGTGGTAGCGCAGAAGTAGCAGCATCAACCACAACAAAGACCTTCAAGGTCGTAAAGTAACAAAAAAGTAGCAAAAGCTAGGTATCGTGGCCCCCTGAAAGGGGGGCCACGATATAGGCTTATTTAGACAATTCGAACAGAACGGTGCGTGGAGTGAAGCTTCCTAAGGTTCCCCTCATCCCTAAGCTCGCTGTACCAAAGCTTGAGCAGAGCGCACCAGATGCAGAGTTCATCGACAACATGGTGCCAACACCAAAGCCAGAAACCCTTCGTTTCTTCGCTGGAAGATCACTGGTTGCATTAGGTGCAGTGGCACTGGTTTTCTTAGTTCAGCTCCTAGTTATTTCACACGTGCAGTATGAGAGTGCTCAGTTCAAAGCGAGTGAAACTTACAGATTTGAACTAGCAAATGGAACAGCTCCGGTTGGTCAAGTTGACTCCGAAGGTGCTCTAATCGAACAAGGTGCACCGGTTGCAGTTCTAAAGATTGAAAAGATCAATGTAAACGAGATTGTTCTTGAAGGAACATCCTCTGCAGTTACAGTTGATGGACCTGGACACAGAAGAGACACTGTTCTACCCGGTCAAGCCGGTATTTCAGTTATCTATGGAAGACAGTCCGCATACAGCGGTGTTTTCTCCAGACTTGCTGAACTCAAGGTCGGCGACAAGATTGAAACCATCACAGGTCAAGGTGAAGCTTCTTACACTGTTTCAAAAATAAGACGAGCTGGCGATGAAGCAACCAACGGACTTGGTGCTTCAATGGGACGACTAACCCTTGTTTCAACATCGGGTATTCCATTCTTTGCAACAGATGTTTTGAGAGTTGAAGCAACTCTTGATGGTGCACCAAAGCCAACACCGAATCGTGTGATTCCTAATCGAGCTATTGCGGAAAGCGAAGAAGCGCTTGCTTCCAACCTAGATGCTCTCACTCCACTGATCTTTATGACCCAGTTCTTGATTGTTCTATTGTTTGCAATTAGCTGGCTTTCAAGGAAGTGGGGCAGAGTGCAGTCCTGGATTGCCGGTGCTCCAGCAATCGTCTTCTTCGGAGGCATCTGGGCCTCTCAGGTCATTCAACTACTACCGAATTTGCTTTAGATTTACCATAAGGAAAGGAACTCAAATGAGCCCAGCTACAGGACCTAAGTCGCCTACCACCAGCGACTCTAGAGTTGCAGTTAAGCCAATCAGCATGAGCCGCACAGCTAAAAAGAGTGCTGGGTCAGCAAGCTTGGCAACCATAACTGGACAAGATGTCTCAGCATGGTTTGGTCAGCGTAAAGTTCTAGACCGAATCAACCTAACTATGCAGCCAGGTAAGGTGACCGCTCTTATCGGCCCTTCAGGTTGCGGTAAGTCAACTTTCCTAAGAATCCTTAACAGAATGCACGAACTAGTTCCTAGTGCTTCTATGGCAGGTCAGGTATTGCTAGATGGCGTTGACATCTACGACCCAACCAAGCGTGTAACAGATGCTAGACGTGAAATCGGTATGGTTTTCCAGAAGCCAAACCCATTCCCAGCGATGAGCATTTATGAGAACGTCATCTCTGGTCTTCGTCTAACCTCAATCAAAAAGAGCAAGAGCGAATTCGATGACATCGTTGAGCAGTCACTTACCAAGGCTGGTCTTTGGAAAGAAGTAAAGGACCGTCTAGATGCGCCAGGTGGAGGTCTCTCTGGTGGTCAGCAGCAAAGACTATGTATTGCAAGATCTTTGTCTGTAATGCCTAGAGTGCTATTGATGGATGAGCCTTGTTCAGCTCTTGACCCGACATCTACTTTCCGCATTGAAGAGACAATTCTTGAACTTGCTAGTGAAGTAACAATCGTTATCGTTACCCACAACATGCAGCAGGCAGCTCGAGTTTCTGACCAATGTGCATTCTTCCTTGCAGAAGCTGGAACTCCAGGAGTAATTGTTGAGCAGGGAAACACCACAAAGATCTTCCAGAACCCTGATGACCCAAGAACTCAGGACTACGTAACAGGCCGTTTCGGCTAGACCTGGATCCACAGTTAGGCCCCAGCATTCCTAGGATTGCTGGGGTTTTCCTATATCAAAGGGTCTTCGACTACTAGGGCTGTGCAGTAGGCGAGCAATAGACTGGGGCTCATGAGAAAGATTCTTGGTCTAACCAGATACGCAGTATTCATTCCTGCAGTTGCTTCAATCATTGGAGCTTTGTTGCTAATGGCTCAGGGTTCTATAGCGATGGTCAAGGCTGTAATTGACAGTGTGACGGGGAAGTCTTACCTAAAGGTAACCATCGTTGAGGTTCTAACTGCGGTTGATGCAATCCTGCTGGGAACTGTTCTTCTTGTTATTGGTTATGGTCTCTATGAGCTATTTGTTGACACAGACCTAGAAGTTCCAGCCTGGTTGCAGGTCCATGACCTCGATGATCTCAAGTCAAAACTTATTGGTGTGGTCGTAGCAATCATCGCTGTTATCTTCGTCGGTGTATTTGTTGACGTAGATAGAGCAGCAGATGTGGTTTCCTATGGACTAGGTGCGGGAGCTCTTGTTACGGGCCTAGCAATATTCGCCTATGCCACCAAAAAGGCAACGAACGCTAAGAAGTTAGAGACACCTAAGAAGTAGTTTTACCTCCTTCAAGGTCCTAGGGATAAGGCTCTAAGAACCCTAAACTTAGCCCCATGCGAGCATTCCGTAGATTTATGACCCGAGCACTGCTCTTGGGGTTACTAGCGTTCCTAATCGTTCCTATGGTTATTCCATTTGATTCGAGTGGCACAAAGACCAATGTTGAAGCTGCTGGAGCGAATGCGGAGTTCGTCAAGATCAATGACATAAACGTTCACATTGAAACTGAACCATATTCAGGAGGCAAAGCCGACAGTGTTCCATTGTTCATCCTGATGCACGGCTTTGGAGCAAGCACTTTCTCATGGCGCTATGCGATGGACTCTTTGAGTAAGCAAGGTGAGGTGCTCGCCTACGATCGTCCAGGTTTTGGATTCACCGATAGACCTACAAGCTGGAACGGCACTAACCCTTATGGCTTTGCGGGTAACTTTGAGCTACTTGATGGGCTTATTTCAAAGTTTGCGGCAGTTCAAGAAGTTATTCTTGTCGGCCATTCAGCAGGAGGTCAGCTTGCTGCCGAATATGCTCGTCTGAATCCGGACAAGGTTCAGAGACTCATTCTTGTGGACCCTGCAGTCTATTCGACTGGCTCTAGCCCGTCCTGGTTAGCCACCCTAAAGGTGATTCCTCAGATTGACCGCCTTGGGCCATTCCTTGTCAGGGAGATAGCCTCAAGTGGTCAAGATTTGCTCAAAAGAAGTTATTACGACCAGTCTCAGCTGACCGAAGAGGTCAGAGCGGGCTATTTGGCACCTCTAGAGATAAAAGGCTGGGAGAGGGCTTTTTGGGAGTTTTCAACAGCCCCTAGAGACAGTAAATTAGCCGAGAATTTAGGTCAGATTATCCAGCCAACGTTGCTGATTACCGGCAAGTACGACGAGGTGGTTGCAACAGCAGACACTGAACGTCTAGCCACCCAGATCAAGAACAGCAAGCTGGTGATTGTTGAAAAGAGTGCTCACCTACCTCAAGAAGAGCAGCCAAACATCTTCAATTCAGAGGTAAGTACCTGGGTCAAGGAAACAGCCCCAAAGCTCGTTGCTAACTGAGGTTAGAAACTACTTCAGCAAAGAAGCCATCTGCTTGTAGATCAGCTTTGCTGCGAACAATGGGTTCAACCTTGAAAGAAAGTCCATAGTCTTAGCATCTTTACCGATGACGACTCTTGGGTTGTTCTTTTCCATGGCGTTCACCATCAACTTGGCTGCAACGTCAGCAGCGGTTGTTGGGAAGCTAGATTCACTTGAGTCAGCCTGCATAGCCGCCATTCCAGAGTTTGCAGCAATGTTGGTCGCGATTGCTCCGGGGAAGACAATAGTCACACCGACATTTGTTGAAAGAAGTTCTGATCGCAAACCTTCGGTCAGCAACTTGATTGCCGCTTTTGAAGCTCCATAAACACTTTGTCCAGGAACAGGTGCATATGATCCCATGGAGGAGACGTTGAGAATGTGTGCTTCAGGACGCTTTAGTAATTCAGGTAGGAAAGCTTTGATAAGCATCAGTGGTCCGGTGAAGTTGACATTCATCACATGGTGAGCATCATCCAAGGAAAGGTCGTTGATCTTCACGAAAGGTTGAATGATGCCAGCGTTGTTGATCAATGCGTCAACCGAACCCAGGGCTTTGATAACTGCTACAGGCAAAGCAGCTACTGCTTTAGCATCGGACACGTCTAGAAGATGTTCTGAGTAGACACCGTTCAATCCACTTACAAGAGTTGCAGTTTCAGCAAGAGTTTCCTTGCGGAAATCAACGAGGGCAACCTTAGAACCTCTTCTAACTAGTTCAAGAGCTAGTTCACGCCCCATGCCACTTCCAGCCCCAGTTACAACAACGACTTTTTCATTTAGCTTCATGCTTACTCCCTTGTCTTACTTTGAGTTTATCCCCAATTGGTAAGGGGATACTCTCAGGGATTACCTAGTTAATTGGAGGAGATAATCAGGTACCCTTGGACCATGACACTAAAAGATAT
>JBEDLY010000028.1:0-9573 GCA_041171365.1 Actinomycetota bacterium
GGATGCATGCACATGATGGATGCAATGTGTTTTGATGACCACAATGGTCTAAGACCTGAACCAATGCCGTTTCCTGAAATGGGACCAGGGATGGATAGATAACTAAAGATCTAGGTAAACCCCTTCAAGTAGTTACTTGGAGGGGTTTTACTTATTTAAGGGCTTCACGACAAGTACTCTGTGAGCACCTTCGACTCTGGTCACAATCAGGGTTGCTGACTCTGGGCCTTTAGGGTCAAGTTCTCTTCTCAACTGCTCTGGAGTGATGTCTGCTCCGCGTTTTTTGATTTCAAGAGTTCCAATCTTCTTTTCACGAAGGTAGGCCTTGAGTTTCTTTCTATCGAAAACAAGATTCTCTAATACTTCATAGCCCTTTAGCCAAGGTGAACTAAGTTCTTCCTTTCCAGACAAATATGCAATCTCATTCGAGAAAATGTTTAGCCCGAGGTCAAGTGCTAAATCTCCAACTAGATGAGATCTAATAACCGCTGCATCGGGTTCATAAAGATACTTACCTAGTTCACCCAGCGGAGCATCAACTCTCTCAATTTGAGAACTAGTTATTTCAAAAGTTCCGTTAGGGGAGAGTAGCAGAGCCGCTCTCTTTACTTCTTGTCTTCTTAGAACACCGAAGTAGAGAGTTAGTTCGACAAGATCACCATCATCAGATACCCATACTGCTTCTGCGTCTTCTGGAATATCCTTGTGGTCAAGACCAGGACCTAACTTGACGATAGTTGGTTTCAGCTTCGCGGCTTCAAGGACAAAGTCAAAAGATGGACTGAAGTCATTGATGTCGTATTTGCGCTTATTGATGTTTGTTGTTGAGTCCTTGAGATCTCTTCGAGCTGGGTCAATGAACAATCCATCGAATGAGTCAAGGGAAACTTCTGTTACATCTGCATGTTCAACTTTGACGTTCTCAAAACCGGCAAGGTTATATGTAGCGATAGCTGCTGTTACTTCATCCAATTCGTAGGCAGTGACATTCATGTCCAAACTTGCAAAAGCAAGTGCCTCTGCACCTATCCCACAACCAAGATCCGCAATTGAAGTTAGTTTCTGATCTCTAAACCTGCCAGCATGAATGGCAGCTACCTTCAGTCTGGAGGCCTGCTCCAGACCTTCTTCTGTGAAGAACATTCTCTCGGCAAACTCTCCGAACTTTGCCTTAGCTCTTCTTCTCAGTTTGATTTGGGTAAGTACCGTGGCAACTAGTTCTGCTGGATGACCCTTGCCTCTGAGCTTGGACACGATTTTGACCATGTCTGCCTTGGAGTCAATCTCTCCAACTTCGGCAAGTAGAGCCTGCCCCTCAGGGCTAATAAGGCTCAGGAAGCCGTCGCGATTCATAAGCCAACGCTAACAGCGAAGAGTTAGCACTCTGGTTGCAAGAGTGCTAAAAAGAGATAAACTTGTGCCAAAGGTGTGTTTTTCACCTAAATCCAGTAAATAAAGAAGAGGTTCATGTGTCGGTTTCAATCAAGCCACTAGAAGATCGTATTGTCGTTCTCCCAGTTGAGGCAGAGCAAGTCACTGCTTCGGGTCTGGTAATCCCAGACACCGCTAAGGAAAAGCCTCAGGAAGCCGAAGTTATCGCAGTTGGCCCAGGCCGCATTGATGACAACGGTAACCGCGTCCCACTGGACATCTCAGTTGGAGACCGAGTTATTTTCTCAAAGTACGGTGGCACAGAGCTAAAGTACAACGGAAAAGAGTACCTAGTGCTTTCAGCTAGAGACGTTCTAGCAATCGTAGAGCGCTAAATACTCAACAAAAGCCAAAGGGAACCTCGAGCAATGCTCGAGGTTTTCTCTTTAACTTCTTGTATGCCTGTTGAAAACTAAAACTAGGTTTCTCTAGATTCTTTATTCTCAGCAAATGAGAAAAGTCAAAAACATCAGCGCACTTCTACTAATCACAGCTTGTGTGGTCTATCTGGTTTCAATAAGTAACGCCAAACCATTTGCTCCATCCCTAAAAGTTGGAGTTCTTGTTTCTGATACGGGGGCATTGGCTTTTGCTGGCCCAATTCAAAGAGCAGCAGTTCGGTTAGCAGTTCGAGATATGGCTAACTCTGCAGAGCCTGTGAAGATCGATGTTAGTTACGTTGATGCTGGTGACACGGAAGATGAGAACAAAGTTGCAGTTAGAAAACTAAAAGCTCTTGACGTGGATGCGATCATTGCTCCGATTGAATCTGAAGCAGCTGAAGTCTTGGCTAGGCAAAATGAAAGAAACCCGGTGCCGATAATTTCTCCAGCTTCGCTAGGTGATGATCTTGGAAGTAAAGAATCTAAAGAGTGGTTGTTCCGAGTAGCAACTAGTCCAAGTCAAGACACTGTTGCGCTAGCAAACTTCATAGCTAAGGCTGGACACAAGAATGTGCTCATAGCATTTGGACCTCAGCCTCAAAATAGATCTCAACTCAAATCTCTATCCTTTGCCTTAGTTCTTAGAGGAGTTAAGGTTCAAACTTCTCCAATCAAAGAAGTGAAGACTATTGCCAAGAGCAAGCCAAACGCTCTAGTTCTTCTTTCCATGGAAGAGTCGATCACTTTCTTTGGTGCTCTGTCGGATTGGGTTGAACAAGTTCCTCAGGTTTATCTGGTGCCAAGCAATCTGGGGGATTACTCCTCGTTTCCTTGGGCTGCATCACTAAAGGGCACTCAAGCTCTAAGCCCCAAGATAAAAGTAGGAGCTTCATTTCGATCCGATCTAGCTAAGGTTCTAGGCAATCAATCTTTGGTTGGGCCCAGATCGACCACTTTGCTGGCTCTGGCTCAGAAGACCTATGACTCCGTTGAGTTAGTTGCCCAGGCTTTATTGAAGGGAAAGAACTTGGATCCTGAAAGATTGAGAACTGCTATTTCAAGGGTAAAAGTTGAGGGGGCTAAGGTATTTGATAAATACGGGTTCCTAGAGCAGACAGAGTATTCGGTCCTGCAATACGGCGGTTCTGGAAGGTTTTCACAGGTGTCGCTCTTTAGCCCAAATTGACCCTAAACAAGAGTGAAGTAGTCAGGGTAGAATTGGCTAATCTAAACTCCTGACAGGTTGAAAATGACTGAAAATAACCCATTTGGCTTCACTGGGCTTACTTATGACGACGTATTGCTTATGCCTGGACAGTCTGATGTTGTCCCAAGCCAGGTATCTACTGCCACACAGGTGACCAAGCGTCTATCTATCAACATCCCACTGCTTTCCTCAGCTATGGACACTGTGACCGAGGCTCGTCTAGCTATCGCTATCGCAAGACAGGGTGGTCTAGGTGTTCTACACAGAAACCTCTCTATTGACCAGCAGGCAACTCAGGTTGATCTAGTCAAGAGATCTGAAGCTGGAATGATTACCCATCCGGTAACTACTCACCAGCTAGCAACTTTGCAGGAAGTTGATTCTGTTTGTGCAACATTTAGAGTTTCAGGTCTTCCAGTTATTGATGAAGATGGCACTCTAGTTGGAATTGTTACCAACAGAGATATGCGTTTTGTGAATGAAGTTCAGAAGACAACAACTTTGGTTAAAGATGTAATGACTCCCATGCCATTGGTTACAGCTCCGGTTGGAGTTTCACCAGAGACTGCAATTGCAATCTTTGCTCAACACAGAATTGAGAAGCTTCCTCTAGTAGATGAAAGCAACAAGCTCAAGGGTCTCATCACTATCAAAGACTTCGACAAGAGTGAGAAGTATCCACTAGCGAGCAAGGACTCAAAGGGTCGTCTACTAGTTGCTGCTGCAGTTGGTGTTGGAGATCAGGGTTGGGAAAGAGCAATGGCTCTTGTTGATGCTGGTGTTGACATTCTTATTGTTGATACAGCTCACGGACACAACACAGCTGTTTTGGATATGGTTGCCAAGCTAAAAGCTGAACCAGTAGCAAAGCACGTTGATGTCATCGGTGGAAACGTAGCAACCCGTGAAGGTGCTGCCGCTCTTGTTGCTGCTGGCGCTGATGGAGTCAAGGTTGGTGTTGGCCCAGGTTCTATTTGCACCACTCGCGTTATTGCCGGTGTTGGAGTTCCTCAGATCACTGCTGTCTATGAAGCTAGCTTGGCTTGTAAGCCAGCCGGTGTTCCAGTTATTGCTGATGGTGGATTGCAGTTCTCAGGAGATATTCCTAAGGCACTTGTTGCTGGAGCAAATGCAGTGATGATTGGTTCTCTTCTTGCTGGTACTGATGAAGCACCAGGAGATATCACCTTTGTTGGTGGCAAGCAGTTCAAGACCTACCGAGGTATGGGATCGCTTGGAGCGATGCAATCACGTGGTGAAGCTAAGAGTTATTCAAAAGACCGTTACTTCCAAGACGACGTCCTAAGAGAAGACAAACTTGTTCCTGAAGGTATTGAAGGAAGAGTTCCTTACCGTGGAACCGTTGGCACTGTTGCCCACCAACTTATTGGTGGACTAAGAGCAGCTATGGGTTACGTTGGTGCTGGCACAATCAAGGAACTTCAGGACAAAGGCAAGTTCGTACGAATTACTCCTGCCGGTCTAAAAGAGAGCCACCCGCACGATATTCAGATGACCGTTGAAGCCCCGAATTACAACAACCGCTAGGAGATCAAGATGAGTGATATTGAGATTGGTCGCGGTAAGCGCGGTAACCGCAGCTGGGCATTTGATGACATTGCAATTGTTCCTTCAAGAAGAACACGTGACCCTAGGGACGTTTCAACTGCTTGGAACATTGACGCATACAGCTTCCAGCTTCCAGTATTAGCTGCTCCAATGGACTCTGTGGTATCTCCAGATACCGCTATTGCTATTGGCAAGCTAGGTGGTTTAGGTGTTTTAGACCTAGAGGGTCTTTGGACTAGATACGAAGATCCAACTAAGCAGCTTGCAGAGATCGCGAAGCTATCTGAGGCTGAGGCGACTGTAGCAATGCAGAAGATGTACTCAGAGCCAATCAAGCCAGAGCTCATCAAAGAGAGACTCTCTTACATCCGTTCTTCAGGTGTAACAGTTGCCGGTGCTTTGTCTCCACAAAAGACGAAGGAGTTTGCAAAGGCAGTTATTTCTGCTGGAGTGGACTTGTTTGTGATTCGCGGCACAACTGTTTCAGCTGAGCATGTATCTAAGACTCAAGAAGCTTTGAACCTAAAAGAATTTATTTATGAACTAGATGTTCCTGTAATCGTTGGTGGAGCAGCTACCTACACTGCAGCTCTGCACCTAATGAGAACTGGTGCAGCCGGTGTTCTTGTTGGCTTCGGTGGAGGAGCAGCATCAACTACTCGTAAGGTTCTTGGTATTCACGCACCAATGGCAACAGCAGTTGCAGACGTTGCTGGAGCAAGAAGAGATTACATGGATGAGTCAGGCGGACGTTACGTGCACGTTATTGCCGATGGTGGACTTGGAACTTCTGGAGACATCGTTAAGGCAATTGCTTGCGGTGCAGATGCTGTAATGCTTGGTTCAGTACTTGCTAAAGCAGATGAAGCTCCTGGACAGGGTTGGCACTGGGGACCGGAGGCTCACAACCCAGAACTACCTAGAGGTGAGAGAGTTCAGGTTGGAACTGTTGGTTCACTTGAACAAATTCTGCAAGGTCCTTCTACTTCTGCTGATGGTTCAACAAACCTTATGGGTGCTCTTCGCAAAGCTATGGCTACCACTGGTTACTCTGATCTAAAAGAGTTCCAAAGAGTTGACACAGTTGTAGCTCCTTACACCGCCTAGTCCATGCTCAAACTCGCTCTAACAGCTAGATGGATTGCAGCCTTGGTGCTGTGTTTACTTTTGGCAGTCGCATTCGCTCTACTTGCTCAGTGGCAAATAAATCGATCATTCATTGAGAACACTTCTAATGAAGCTTGGTCTGATGTGAAGATTGTTGACTTGGAAACTGTTGCAGAACCTAATGCTCCTTTCACTTTCAATGAGATTTCAGTTGTTGAAGAGAAAACTATTCTCACTAAGGTGATGACCAAGATCACATTCAATCCAAGTCGTGCACTTCTAGTTGCAAACAGAATTCAACTCAATGGCGATGCTGGCTACTGGGTAGTAGTTCCGACCAGAACTGAAAAAGCAGAACTATTTGTCGCAGTTGGATTTGTTCAAGGTGAAGAGAAGGCTAAGCAGGCTCTCGCTCAGATTAAGGAACTCTTTACGGTGCAGGCATTCATGCCGGTAATGGGAAGACTGCTGCCAAGCGAAGCTCCTGAACAGTCATTAGAACCAGATGTTTATGCAACTCTTTCTGTCCCGCAGTTGATCAATAACCAACTTGATGAAGAATCTGAAGTTCCTACCTACACAGGCTTTCTAGCTCTTACCGAGCAGAGCATGTTCAATTCAATTGAGGGAGTTCAGACCCTCACAATAGGCATGCCTCAAAGCGATAGTCAGGTGAACTGGCTCAGTGCCTTCTATGCAATCGAGTGGACAGTGTTCGCAGGCTTTGCTGTATTCATGTGGTGGAGGCTTCTAGCCGATGCCTACAAGAAGCAGCAGGCTGCTCTGCTGGCTGAATAGGGCTCAAAGCCCAAGTAAAATAGGGACATGATTCCCAAAGAACAGGCAACCTCAGCCCTCAACTTTTACCGAGTTAGCTCCAAAATCACTGGAGTCTTTCTGATCCTGGTTGGTGTTGAGATGGTTCTCAAATACTTCTTTGGACTACTAATTTGGTCAGGTGGATCAGCAGGCTTTCTAGGTCTAGTACCAGACTCTGTTGATGGCACAGGTCTTCCAGTATCTGGTGTGGACATCTCCAAGGTGCTACTGCAGGTTCATGGAATCCTATACATCGTTTACCTGTTTGCTGACTTCCGCATCTGGAGACTAGCGAATATGAAGTTCCAAGACTTTTTGATTATCGCCATGGGTGGAGTGGTACCGGTATCTGCTTTCTTCATCGAGAGAAAATACGAAGCAAAGTTTGTCCAGATCTTTGGACTTGAAAAGACAGGTGCCTAGCCATTAACGCAACAGTTGAAAACAGACCTGTTCTGGTCGTTGATTTCGGTGCTCAGTATGCCCAGCTCATTGCTCGTAGAGTTCGTGAAGCAGGAGTCTTCAGCGAGATAGTTCACCACAATGTAACAGCAGAAGAAGTAAAAGCTAAGAATCCTTTAGCCATAATTCTCTCTGGTGGTCCATCAAGTGTCTATGAGCCTTCATCGCCACAGTTAGACAAAGCAATTCTGGAACTAGGAATTCCTGTTCTAGGTATTTGCTACGGTTTCCAGATTCTTGCATCAGCTCTTGGTGGAAGAGTGGACAAGACTGGTCTTCGCGAATACGGAGCAACTGAACTCCAAGTAGTTGCTGGTGGCGAAATCCTTGCAGGTCAACCAGGCGAACAAATCTGTTGGATGAGCCACGGTGACCAGGTCATGAAAGAGCCAGCAGGTTTTGAAGTTCTTGCGTCTACTGCAACAACTCCAGTTGCTGCTTTTGCAAACAGTGAAAAGAAAATTTATGGAGTGCAGTGGCATCCAGAGGTTAAGCATTCACAGTTTGGTCAAAACGTTCTAGAAAACTTCCTACACAATGCAGCAGGTATTGCTCCTGACTGGAACAGTGGAAACGTTATTGCTCAACAGGTTGAAAAGATTAGAAACCAAGTTGGTAGCGACAGAGTTATCTGTGGTCTATCCGGTGGTGTTGACTCAGCTGTTGCTGCTGCTCTTGTACACAAAGCAGTTGGAGATCAACTTGTTTGTATCTTTGTGAACCACGGTCTAATGCGTGAGGGTGAAGTTGAGCAAGTTGAACGAGACTATGTTGCTTCAACCGGTGTTCGTCTAATCACAGTTGATGCTGAGAAGCAGTTCCTAGATGCTCTTGCAGGAGTTACCGATCCTGAAACCAAGCGCAAGATCATCGGACGAGAGTTCATTAGGTCATTCGAAGAGGCTCAAGCCCAGCTCATTGCTGAATCTAAAGCAGATAACAGACCAATCAAGTTCTTAGTTCAAGGAACTCTTTACCCAGATGTTGTTGAATCAGGTGGCGGTGTTACAGCAGGTATCAAGAGTCACCACAACGTTGGAGGCCTTCCTGAAGACCTACAGTTTGAACTTGTCGAACCGCTAAGAACCCTCTTCAAAGATGAGGTTAGAGCTATTGGTTATGAACTTGGTTTGCCTAAAGAGATTGTTGGCAGACAGCCTTTCCCAGGACCTGGTCTAGGTATTCGAATCGTTGGTGAAGTAACCAAGGACCGTCTAGATCTACTTAGGTCAGCAGATGCGATCGTTAGAGCTGAACTTAGTGCTGCTGGTCTCGATGGAGAAATCTGGCAGTGTCCAGTTGTTCTTCTTGCTGACGTTAGATCCGTTGGAGTTCAGGGAGATGGCAGAAGCTATGGGCACCCAATTGTTCTTCGTCCAGTGTCAAGTGAAGATGCGATGACAGCTGACTGGTCAAGAGTTCCTTATGACTTGCTAGCAAAGATTTCTAACCGAATTACAAATGAAGTTGCTGGTGTAAACAGAGTCGTACTAGACATCACCAGTAAGCCTCCCGGCACTATTGAGTGGGAATAGTTTTGCCACCAAAAGTTATTGCTCATCGAGGAGCGAGTGGCTATAGACCGGAGAACACTCTTGAAGCGTTTGAACTTGGTCTAGCCATGAAAGCCGATGGCATTGAGTTTGATGTCGTAAACACCAAGGATCAGGTTCTAGTCATCAGACATGAAAATGCTTTGAGTGGAACCACAGACATAGAGAAGCATCCTGAACTCGCATCTCTTTATAGAGAAGGTGTCGTTGAAGAGCGAGTGGTTCAAGATTGGTTCTCTGAAGATTTGACCTATGAGCAACTATCCAATCTAAGAGCGAACGAGCGTCTTGCAGATCTAAGACCGGGTAGTGCGAAATTTGATGGGCAGTTCCAAATACCAACTCTCCAGCAAGTTCTTGAGTCCGAAATTATTCAGGACAAGATTTTGGTTGTCGAGCTAAAGCAAGGATCACACCTAACTGCTTTATCCGAGACCATCGGCAAGCTCACTACAGATGAAATTGTGAATTCAAATGTTGTGAACAAGAACGTAACACTCATTCTTGAATCATTCGATGAAGTCATCTTGCTTGATGCCAAAAAGCATCTAGAGGCTTCGGGTATAAAGGCTGAACACTTCTTCGCTATTGACTCAACAAAAATGGTTGACTGCAATATGGAGGAGCTGGCAGCCAAATTTGATGGGCTATCTATCGCTACACATATGTTGCTATCTAGTGACCCTTGGGTTCCAACCTGTCACGCTCTAGGGCTCAAAGTGTGGGTTTACACAGCACGTGCTGAGCAGGCAACAACAAGCATTGAAGCTTACTACGAAGAACTCATCCAAACCGGAGTTGATGGCATATTTGCTGACCAACCAGACCTTTTGCGGCGTGTGTTGGACGAGCGTGGCTAATCTGTCAGTTGGGCAACCTAAAATAACTAAGTCATGTCTTGGATTGAACCCACAAACTCATCAAAGCTTCTAGAAGGCCTAAACCCTCAGCAAGCTGAAGCTGTCCTATACAGAGGACCAGCTCTTTTGATTGTTGCTGGAGCTGGTTCAGGTAAGACTAAAGTCCTAACTCACCGTATTGC
>JBEDLY010000029.1:0-11764 GCA_041171365.1 Actinomycetota bacterium
ACGGATTCCTGACCAAACTTCGCAGTGAGCAACTGAGAGACATCGGCCCAACTCTCTCTCCGTTTGCGGCTTTCCAACTCCTTCAGGGAATTGAGACATTGCCTCAACGCATGAAAGACCACGTCTCTAATGCCAAGGCTGTCGCAGATTGGCTAGACAGTGATAAGCGCGTGAGCTGGATTTCATACTCAGGGCTAAAATCTCACCCAGATCACAAGCTTGCCAAAAAGTATGCACCAGAAGGACCTGGGGCTGTCTTCTCATTCGGCGTTGAAGGTGGTCGCAAGGCTAGTGAAAAACTAATCAACAACGTAAAACTCATCAGCCACCTAGCTAACATTGGAGACGCGAAGAGTCTAATTATTCATCCCGCATCGACTCTCTACCGCCAACTTGGGCCAGACCAACTTGCGGCCGCAGGAGTTCCAGAGGACCTGATAAGAATCAGCGTTGGAATTGAAGACATTGAGGACATTCTCTGGGATCTTGACCAGGCACTTGAAGCAGCGACAGGAAGAGCAAGATGAGTTATCAAGAACCTACTGCAAAAAAGCGTCTAGAAATTCTGCAGTCTTCAAAAGTCGTGGCGATGGTTGGAGTTTCCTCTAACCGATCACGCGCAAGTTACTTTGTCGCCAGTTATCTAAAAGGTGGAGAGTATTACAAGGTTTACTACGTGAATCCGATGATTGACACATTATTCGACGAAAAGGTTTATGCCTCATTACTCGACTTGCCAGAGACTCCAGACATTGTTGACGTCTTCCGCAAACCATCTGATACGCCAGGGATTTTGGATGAGGCAATACAGATCGGTGCAAAAACAATCTGGTTGCAGCTGGGTGTTTGGAACGATGAAGTCGGCGAACGTGGAACTCAAGCAGGTCTAAACGTTGTAATGAATAGATGCTTAAAGATTGAGCATGCAAGATTCTACGGTGGACTTCATTTAGCTGGATTCAATACTGGAGTTATCAGCTCAAAACGAGCAATCAAGTAGTTACAAACAAGTAACTATTTGACTCCCAGGAGATCAATCACAAAGACCAAGGTTCTGCCTGAAAGACGATGTCCTCCGCCCGCAGGACCATAGGCCATTTCTGGTGGGCAAATAAGCATTCTTCTGCCGCCAATCTTCATACCTGGAATACCCTCTTGCCAGCCTTTGATCAGGCGGTTCAGTGGGAACTCAATTGACTCTCCACGACCCCATGAAGAATCAAATTCTTCACCACTCTCGTAGTCAACACCTAGGTAGTGAACATTCACCACAGAGTTAGCTGGAGCTTCAGCTCCTTCTCCGATAATCATGTCTTTTAGGGTCAGCTCTTTAGGAGCTGGCTCTAGCATTGGTTCAATTTCAGGTCGGTCTAAATTAGTCATGAGAAGAGCATACCTTTGGTAAGCACTAGGCTCATGTAATTGATAGAGTGACCGCCTCTTTGGTTATCAATAACGTTTCAGAGCTATCTGACGTTTTAGCTAACCTTGAACTACCTGTTTGGGCTCACAGTGTCTGCCTAGCTCTGGAACATACACAAGTGAAAGAGACTGAGCAAGAATCAAGGCAAACATAAGGGGAAGGGCACCTAGCCCACGGCCCATGGCTACGGTCGAGATGATTACCATGGCAATTGACTGGGTGCCAATAAAGAAGACGATTGTGAACAGGACCTGGAATAGGTTTGGGTTGTTTCTGCGTGATTTCACCAAAACTTCAAGTGTTCTAACTGACACCCAAACAAACACAGCAAGGCTATATAAAATCCAAGCAATCCCAACGCCGAGAATCACGATCCGACCCTCGGAGTTGAGCCCATTTCTAGGTCCGAGAAATGGGAATACAGGCAAGTACATGTAAAGAACAAAAGTTAGAACTATGATTCCCAAATGTATGTTCTTAGTTCTGCTGAGTGAAGAAAATCGATTTTGCAATTTACCTGTCATTTATCTAGCTATTCCGTCGTCTTCAGCTTTGCGTAGAAGGTCATTGATAGCGTTTGAGCTGGAATCATCAACAAGCCTGCAAGAATGGCTAATAGCAAATTTGGGAAACCTGGGAAGAACGAATCGTCTGCATTCAGCACACCCGTAACCAGAGTCGTGCCAACAAGCAGTCCAAGCGCTAGCGTTACCGTCAGAAACGCAGTTGAGATGTTTGCCCAACGCCTGTGCTGCTCACTAGCAAGCCCAGTTCTCTTAGCCAAAATGATTCCCTTGGCGGTAGTGATAGAAGCCCAAACGAATAGCACAAGTGCTCCAGGTATGGCCCAGTAGTACACAGGGATTAGAAGGAAGTAAAGCACTGGGCCTAAAACAATGAACGCACTCGGGCTCGTATATAGAGACGCAACTGCCGCTAGGCTAAAAACTAGCCATTTGATTAACTTGAAATAGAGATTGGCGGTCTTTTCTCTTGGGCTAAATTCCTTTTCTTCAATAACCTCAGGAATAGCTTCTGGGAATTTTGCTTCTCTCCATGCCAAGAGAATGATTGGGAATGAGTAGGCAACAAAAGCTAGCAAAAGGAAGGCTTTGAAATAGAAGCCGAATGGATCCGCAGTGCTTAGATCTGACAAGTATCTTTCAAAGGCTCTCCATGCCTTAACTGTTGGTCCATTCCCCGCAGAGAAACTCACCATTTGATTTCCAAATGTTGCCAGGAATGCAAAGAATATAGCGACTCCGAGACCTATTCTTCTGACGACAAGGTATCCGTTTTTGAATGCCCAGTCTCGGTTTGTAATCTGTAGTTCATCCAAATACTCGTTCGGAAGTAAGGTAACTCTGCGCATTGAAATGCGAAGAAGAATGAAGCTCCAGATCAAAAGCAGAATTGCCAAGCCCTGAGTAGTGTCTCTAACTGCGTAGATCCAGTTGCCTTGAATTGCCTCGTAATCGTCATAGATTCGATTGGTTTTGCTAATTGTGTATGGAGTTGGAATAAGCAATGTTGCCATGACTGCATAACTTGAAATGATCGCAACCAGGCTGAGGGTTCTTCTCATCCAAGGTGAAGTCAGGAGGCGACTCTGCTTGGCTTCAAGAATACGTTCTACTCGTGCAGCTCTAATTTCTGCGATGATGCTCGGCTTGGTCATTTGGTGCTCACTTTCAATTTCAGAGTCGACTATCTCAATCAAGCAGTAGGTGCTGAATCTTTCAGCTGAACTTCTTTACTCAGCTTGGATGCGAAACTTACAGAGAGGCTCTGTGCAGGAATCATCAAGATACCCAGGATAAGAATCAAGAGAATCGGGTTGATCTGGCCTGAGTTTCCATTCCACTGACCAGGAATCACAAACAATATGAGCACAAAGATGGTTAGCATCGACGCCCCTAGAATCTGAGTGATCACAAAGAAAGTAGTCGCCATTGTGGAATTTGAAGTTTTTGACTTTATAGCCTTGAGGATTTCAACAGTCTTTATGCTGCTCCAGATGTAGACATATAGTCCGAACCAAGCGGTCAAAATTATTGACCAGGGAAGCAGCCCGTTCAAGAATGCATAAGGAACAAACCAACCTATGCAGATGCTGGCTATAAACCCTCCAACAACAATTAGGACTCTTTTCAAGTAGGACTTAACAAACACTGGGGCTTGCTTGAAGACTTGATTCTCAATTTGTGGAAGAGGTTCATTGAACTTTGATTCTCTCCACGCCAAAAGAATTATTGGGAATGCATATGCCACGTAAGTTAGCAAGCCAATGACTTGGAAATAAAAGACGAAGCTGCCACCATCGGTTAGGCCATCAAAGTATTTAGCTAACCCATCCTCGATATCTTGAAGTGGGTGTTTGGGACCTGGCCACTCCCAAGTTCTGGGACGTGTGACATACAAAATGAATAAGGTGCTGAATCCAATGGCAGTCAAAGCTAGACCAACTCGCCTAATCACGAGATATCCGGTTTTGAATGCCCAATCACGGTTTGCAATTTCAAGCTCGTCAAGGTACTCATCAGGCAAAGAGGTAATTCTGCGCATTGATGATCTGAGCAAAAGAAGACAAGTCAGAAGGATAAGAGGAGAGAAGGTCCCAAATCCAGCTAGAACGTTTGCAAACTCATAAATAAAGTTTTCTGTCGCGTCCAGCTTGTCTAAGTAGAGAACTCCGTCAGCGGCTCGAAGAGGGTTTTGTAGCATGTCGCTTATGGACACAGGTAGGAGCAAAGTAATTAGGTAGTAGTAACTAAACACAACCGATACAACGGAAAGTGTTCTTCTATATCCCTTTGATATCCAGAAACCACTTGGTGGTGAGCTCAACAGCCGCTCAATCCTGGCATTTCGCCTGTTAGACATTCCTGAACTCTGAGTCTTCATTAGATACTCACTTTCAATTTGAATAGTTGTTCAACTTTGCAATCTAGGGCTGCGGCTAGGCGCAGGGTAAGGGCGAGGGTAGGTGCATATTCCCCGCGTTCGATGTAGCTCATCGTCTGATAGTGAACCCCCACTAAATCAGCTAGTTCTTGCCTGGATATGTCTCTCTTCGATCGCCACTGTTCGACGAAGTTATCCAGCTGGTCTTTATCTTGTTTAGGCTGTCTTCCCATAATTAGAGTATAAATGCTCTAGAGCATAAATGCGTAATTATTTGCAATTGGGAGAGTTTCTTAGCTCCTACTAGGCCTTGCCTGGTTCTGGTGCTCTTAGGTCAATGGGTTGACCGAATAGCCAGCCCTGAGCAAACTTCGCCCCTACTTTCCTAGCCAGTTCAAGATCTGCTTCGGTTTCAACCTTCTCAACGATTACTTCCGCACCAACGAGATCGGCAAACTTAACTCCTAGTTCTAGAAGTCCTAAGCTCAGGTCTGGTCTTTCTACCTGAAGGAGAGAGCCGTCCAGCTTCACAAAGTCAGTTGGAAGGCTGCTAATGACACTGAGACTTGTTTTGCCCGTACCAAAGTCATCGATTGCTATCTTCGCTCCACGCTTGCGTAAGCCAAGCAGCCCTAAGCCAAGGTCAATTTGATTTTCAATAACTGAAGTCTCAGTCAACTCAAATATCAGACAGCAGTGAGCCTCTTTTATCTTTGGCAACATTAGGTCAACTGCTGTGAAGAACTCATGGTCATTACCTAGAGTCTGGGCGCTTATGTTGATGGAGATAGCTTGACCACCGTGTTTCATGAGTTCCTGATATGAACTCTCCACTGCTTTCAAAGTCCAGAAGTCAATGATTTGAACAAGGTTCAGATCTTCTGCAACCTGAATGAAGACTTCAGGTGTTACTGTGCCAAGAGTTGGGCTATCCCAGCGACAAAGTGCTTCGTATCCCCAGACTTCGCCTGTGCTGACATAGTTGATTGGCTGGAACACCCAGTGCATTCCATCTGGCGGAGGAGAGCCTGGAACTAGGCGTGAGAATTCTTCTCTTACCTGTTCTGATGTTGCAACGTTATTGTCAGCCAGTTCAGGCTGCCCTGTCCGGGTTGACTTCATTAGGGCTAGATTGAGGCGACCAAGCCAATCCTGAGCACTCAAATTTGTGTTCTTTTCAGTGACAACAGCCCCGATGCTCACTTCAAGAAGGAATCGATAGTGACCTGAGATGTTCACATCAGCGATAAGAGATTTAACCTGACGAATGAAGTTCAAAGGATTGGATACGTCGAATGCTCTAACTGCGAATAGGACTCTGGAAACATGCTCAACGCTTGCGATGTTTGTGATTCTCGACAGGCTCTGCCCTAGTTCTTCTAGAGCTTGAGCAGCGAGCTCTTCACCGTACTCTGCTTCAATGATTGGGATGTTTGTGACGAGCATCTTTACAAGAAGAAGATCTTCTTTTTGGCTACGCTCTTCGATTTCTGCTGTGAATCTTTGCTGAGGGTTTAAATCTGAGACTTCTCTATCATTTGCCACCGGCGTGCTCCTCTATTAGCGCCAGTCTATCTCTGCAGGACCTGTATGTGCTTTACTTGTGGGAACAGGACTATAGAAGTAGTCAGATTGGCACTTTGAGTGGAGGGGTATCGTGACTAACTGGCGAAAACCTCGAAACAGGAAGTATCAGAGCCTTGTAGGTCTATTGGTTATCGGCACAGTCATCATCGCCTTCGGTCTTGTTTTGTATGCATTAGAGATGAATGACCTTACAGTTACAGATCCTCCTCGAGCTGCGTACGTTGTTCAAGGTATTTCGTTGTTTTATAGCTGGCAGGCTCCACCACTGTTTGCTGTCATTGCTGCTATCGCAATTGGTATGACAGTGGTTGTTGCCTTTGTTGGCTTTGAACTAAGAGATGTAAACCTCTCCAGACGTTCACACGATAAAGCACATAAGAAGCTCTCCCCTTGGGTCTTGATGAGATCAACCAAAGGTGTCTTTCACGGTGAAGTGACTATTACCGCTTTGATCCCAGCTCACAATGAGGAAAAGCTCATTGGAGCAACCATCCAGTCTTTGATGAATCAGGATCGTAAGCCTGATCGAATCATTGTGGTGGCAGATAACTGCACAGACAACACAGTCGAAGTAGCAAAGAGCTTTGGGGTTGAAGTATTTGTAAGTGTCGATAACGACAAGAAGAAGGCAGGTGCACTGAATCAAGTGCTAGCAACAATACTTCCTGATTTGGGTGAGAACGACACCGTCATGATCATGGATGCAGATACCGTTCTTCGACAAGGTTTCTTATCTGCTGCAGCTAAGAGATTCACCGATGATAGAGGACTAAGTGCCGTTGGAGGATTGTTCTTTGGAGAAGATGTTCCTGGTCTACTAGCTCAGATTCAAAAGAATGAATACACCCGATACTCACGTGAGATAGATAGACGTCGAGGAAGAGTCTTTGTTCTAACTGGAACAGCGTCAATCTTTAGAGCAAGAGCTCTTAGAACTGTTGCAGAGCAACGAGGACACCTTCTACCTGGAACTAAAGGGCAGGTTTACGATACCCATGCTCTTACCGAGGACAACGAACTAACCATTGCCTTGAAGTCCCTAGGTGCTTTGATGGTCTCCCCTTCTGAATGCATGGTTGAAACTGAACTCATGCCAACTCTTGGAGATCTATGGCGTCAGCGATTGCGCTGGCAACGCGGAGCTATGGAGAACATTGCCACCTATGGAGTAACCTCAACAACCGCTAGATACTGGTCCCAGCAGCTAGGGCTGGCTTATTCGGTGTTTGCTCTATGGACATACTTCCTTTTGATTGGGCTGCAACTAGTTAGCTCCGACACTTGGGTTTGGTATCCGTTTTGGATACTAACCGCATTGATCTTCATAGCCGAAAAGGTGTGGACTGTGAGGAAATCAAACTGGAAGGCGAAGCTACTAGCAGCTACTTTGTTCATTGAGCTGATCTATGACACGTACCTAGGCATCATCTTTGTCAAAGGTGTCATCGATATGGCGTTGAAGCGTCCTGCTCACTGGGGAGATCAACCTAAACAGGCTAAGAAAGGAATTCCAGCATGAATACCTTGAATTTTGTGAGTGGTTTGCTTCTGCCGGAGAGTTTCCTGCACTCAAGGTTCTTCATTATCTTGGCAACCCTAGTAGCACTAAACACAGTTATTTATGCAGCGCTATCGCTTGCACATGTCCTACCTCATTGGTTCAAACCAAGTTGGCTAAGAAGAAATCGAAAACGTAAGCAAACCCGAAGTATTTATCCGGATGCTCCTAGGTAGTTTCGACTAGCGGCTGAATGATGAAACGTCCTCGGCCTTCATGCTTGGCTTGATACATCACCTTGTCCGCGATTCTCATAACTTCCTCAGGCTGATCAGAGCCATCAGTCACCACACAACCAGCTGAACAGGCAATCTTGGTTTCTATTTCACCTAACGTGAATTCTCTCTCCATGGCTCCAAACACGTTGTCCATCAACTCGCTTAGATGCTCTTCATTCTTGACATCTTGAATGCAGATACCGATTCATCTCCAGATATTCGAGCCACCAGAGCATTACCTGGCAGCGAGTGTCGGATTCGTTTCACAAAGTTGACTAAGAGTGCATCTCCTACGTCGTGCCCATATGTGTCATTGACTTCCTTGAAGTAGTCAATGTCAATAAACACGAATGCCAAGAGGGTTTTACTTTCTTGAGCCTTGACGAAACTTTCAGCCAGGTGCTGTTGAAGCTTTGCTCGATTAGGCATACCGGTTAGGAAGTCGTGCTCCGTCAACCAAACAAGTCTCTTATGTTCTAGCTCATACGCACTTACATCTCGATAAGTTGCAAAGACTAGATCTCTACCAAATGGTACGACCGTGTTTTCAAAAGAACCTTTAGCTCCTTCGATAGTGATACCCGGCACAACACCCTTAACACCGTGACCTTCATTTAGAGCCTGAACAAACAAATCGTGCAATTCCTTGGATGACTCTTCTCCAGTTACTTCTTCTAGAGTCATTCCAATTGGATTAGTGATCTTCGTGCCGAGCCCAGCCAAACCTGCTAAGCCAGAGTTGTTCATCAATAGCAGGGTGAAATCAGAAATAGTTTGATCTTCTGCTCGAACGCACCTCCAGATAGCAAAACCGTCATCGCTTGCATCTAGTGCATCGGAAATCATGCCTAACTGGGTCTGAGAATATTCGGCAGAAATCGATTGGCCCTTTTCGGACTCATTGCTCTTCATGTTACCCCCATCCCGGCGCTCTTATAAGCCTAAGTCTATTGCTGTTGCCTGTAGGCAACAATTAAACATTTGTAATTGACAATCGGTTTTTGTATGAAGCAATCAACGTTCTAGCTTGCTTCGAAGGTAACGAATTGCAAGTGTTGAAAACAATGCGGTGATCACTACTATGCCCAGTGTGATCTCTTTAATCCCCGCGAGGGCCGAACTAGTGACTACCGTTGCTGCGATGATCATTGAAAATTCGCCTCGAGAAACCAAGAACGCTCCAATACGGCGCCAGCTCATCTTGTCGGACATGTCTCTACCTACCCACCAGCCCAGTGCCATTTTTCCAATAATGCCCAACACAGAGAACGCTATTGCCGCTGGGAGTACGTTGACGACGTCAATCACGGAGATGCTAAGGCCAAAGAACAAAAAGAAAATTGCTGAGAAAATTTCCCTTAGAGGAGCAAAGCGGCTTCTCAACGATTCTGCGACCTCACCTGTCAGCAACATTCCTACAAGGAAAGCAGCGATAGCCCCAGAGAATCCCGCAAGAGTTGCTGCTCCCGCTGCTGCCATCGTCACTCCAAAGACAAGCAGCAAAAGCACCCCTGGGCCCCTTCTAGCAAGTTTCTTTAGGCCTGGAATTTCACGACCAATTGCAATGACAAAAATGCTTGAAATCACAATTAGAGCAACTGACACCGAAACTAGCCCAGCCCAAACACTCAGCCCCAAAGTTACTGCAGCGAGAATCGGAAGATAAGGAGCCATAAGGATATCTTCAAAAACTAGAACGCTGGTAACCCTCTTAGCGACGTTTGATTTACCCCAACCCGTTTCTCTAATTAACTGACTAGCTATTCCAGAAGAAGAAATGAACATGATGCCTGCAAACGCGAGTGCGCCGACTGGACCATACCCAAGGACCCATGCCAAAATGGCTGCCGGAACAGCATTGAGCAGGATATCCATAAGACCCTTTTTCATACTTGCCGAAAGCTCACTTGCTGAGTATTCAAAACCAAGGACAAGCAAAAGTAATATTGCTCCAATTTCGGCTCCGACGTTCAGAAAACTTTCAGAAAAATCAAGTGGGACTATTCCCCCTTTGCCAACTGCCAAGCCGGCCAAAAGAAAAAGGGGAACACTTGACACATGCAATTTGAGTGCCAGCCAGGAAAGTAGACCTAGGCCGATAAAGAGGAGACCTACTTCTACAAGCGTAAAATTCACCGCCCTTGATGACTCGGTTGCCGCTTCATAGAATCCCATGTACTAATGCTAATCGCTGAAAAACTTGGACAGTCGGGCAATTTACATCTAGGGTTCTAAACTGAAGTCATGACTGAAAAAGATTTACTCGAGCTATGGCTCAAAGCTAGAAACCAACTAGTTATTTCGCAACTAGCCCCTACCTTCCTACTGATAACAACAGTTGGGCTAATCGGGACTATCCGTGAACTTGGTCATTATGCATCTGTAGCAACAGCTGGAATCCTGCTGGCTTCAGGCATTCTCGGGGCTTTAGTCCAGTATTCAGCCTCAGTAGAAGCCCAAGCGATAGCCAAGGATCTAAAGCAACTACCTGCGAAGAGCCATGTAGCTGCCAAGGTGACTGCTCTTGGACCATGGCTGAATGTCTCTAAGTATGTGACTCCAGCGGTCTTTACGGGTATCTTCGCCTTCCTACTGCTTGCTCTATTCAGCGTCTAACCCAGAGCTTGGCTTAGGCAAGAAAGCTACAATCTCGGGAATTATTTGTCGTCTGTTGGACTTATTCTTTTGAGAGACACACAAATACGAGTAACAGGAGACACATGGACACCTTGACGCTGATTGCAGTAATCAACCTAGTGGGGCTACTAGGGCTAGCAGTCTTAGTTTTGACTCGTAAGTCATCAGGTTCTTCCCTAGATGTCTCTAAAGATCTTCAGGTGCATAGAGATGAACTTCGTTCAGCAATTGCTGCTAACCACGATATTGTTGAAAAGCGTCTAACCTCCTTCAGCGAAGCAGCTCAAAGCTCAGCAAAGCTTCAGCGCGATGAAGCTGGAAACTCAAGAGTTGAACTACAAAAGTCCCTCAATGAGTCTCTAAGAAACATTGAGACCAAGATTGCTGAACTTACAGATTCAAACGCCAAGAAGCAGCAAGAGATGCAATTGACCTTGCAGACCGAAATTGAAAAGATGAGCAAGGGCAACGAAGAGAAGCTCGAGAAAATGCGTGAAACCGTAGATGAGAAACTCCAAGGAACTCTTGAAAAGAGACTCGGTGAATCCTTCAAGCTTGTGAGTGAAAACCTAGAGGCAGTAGCCCGAGGTATCGGTGAGATGAAGAATCTTGCCAACGATGTTGGAAGTCTGCAAAAAGTTCTTACCAATGTTAAGTCTCGTGGTGGCTGGGGTGAGGTTCAGCTAGAGCGTCAGTTAGAAGATGTTCTTGCTCCTAGCCAATATGAGAAGAACGTGAAGATCAAGCCAGGTTCAAATGACTTGGTGGAATTTGCAGTAAAACTTCCAGGTCGAGCAGATGGGGAATACGTTTACCTTCCAATCGATAGCAAGTTCCCTCAAGAGGACTATGAGAAGCTTCAGAATGCTCAGGAGTCAGGCTCAGCTGAAGAAGTTGCGAATGCAGCAAAGGCTGTTGAGAAAGCTATCAAGACTCAAGCAAAACTCATTTCTGAAAAGTATCTCCACGTTCCAATTAGCACCGACTTTGCCATCATGTACTTGCCCACTGAAGGTCTATTCGCTGAGGTGGTCAGACGTCCTGGTCCTACCGAGTTCTTGTTACTGGACCAACTACCTTGATGTCGCTTCTGAATAGCCTGCAGATGGGCTTCAAGACTCTTGCTATTGAAAAGAGTGCATCGGATGTCTGGAAGGTTCTCAGCGCAGCCAAGACTGAGTTCGGTAAGTACTCAGGGGTTATGGATACTCTTGCTCGCCAGCTTGAAACTGCTCAAAAGACTGTTAGCCAAGCAGGGACTAGGACTAGAGCTGTGAACAAGGCCTTGAGCAAGGTTGAAGACCTAGAGTTACCTTCTTCATCGGCAGACATCCTGGGTATTTCCCTGACATCAGGACTTGAAGATCTAGAAAATGAATTCGTTGAAGATGGTTCAGATTCTTCAGAGACTAACTAGAGAGTTCTTTTTCTGCCACA
>JBEDLY010000030.1:0-11874 GCA_041171365.1 Actinomycetota bacterium
TTGGGTAAATCATTCTCTTAGGTTACCTTCACCTTCAACTATTCGGCGTAAATGGAAATGGGTCGACTTCAATTCAGAAGTCGACCCATTCTCAATTTTGGTTTAGCTGCAACCGCTTGTTGATCCACAACCTTCGCAGACGTGGCATGAGCCTGAAGGTCTCATCTTGATTCCACAGCTGAAGCAAAGTGGTGCATCTGATTCGGTTCCCTGTAGCAGGTCGAACAGTTCTGCTGAAGAGTGAACCTGACGAGCAGATTCGGTCTGTACTTCTTCAACCTTTAGTTCGATTACTACTGGTGCTTCAACAACTGCTGCTGCCTCCTTTGGAGACTCAGCGATTGCTGGGTAGCTTCCAGATGCATCTAGAGTTGCTGAACGCTCTGAGGCAGTGTTGATTCCCAATGCCTGACGAGTTTCAGTTGGTAGGTAGTCAATTGCTAGACGACGGAAGATGTAGTCCATCAATGACTTAGCCATACGGATGTCCTTGTCATCAGTCAAACCAGCTGGCTCGAATGAGACGTTAGTGAACTTCTGTACGTAAGTCTCTAGTGGCACACCGTACTGGAGACCAATTGAAACTGCGATTGAGAATGCATCCATTACACCGGCAAGAGTTGAACCCTGCTTACCTAGCTTTAGGAATACTTCACCAAGAACGCCATCTGGGTAAGTACCTGCAGTCATGTAACCTTCTGCTCCACCAACAGTGAATGAGGTGGTTGATGAAGGACGTGACTTAGGAAGACGCTTACGCACTGGGTGTGATAGCTGTACTGGGTTAGCTTCTGCTGGAGCAGCCTTCTCTTCAACCTTTGCCTTAGCATCGCTAAGAGGCTGACCAACCTTACAGTTGTCACGGTAGATAGCAAGTGCCTTTAGCCCGTACTTCCAACCCTGGAAATAAATTTCCTTGACTTCTTCGATGGTTGCTGTCTCTGGCATGTTTACAGTCTTTGAGATCGCACCTGATAGGAACGGCTGAACTGCAGCCATCATTCTCACGTGACCCATTGGCTCAATCGCACGGATACCAACAGCAGTGTCGAAGATCGCGTAGTGCTCTGCCTTTAGGCCAGGAGCGTCTACAACGTGTCCGTTAGTGCTGATGTGATCGATGATTGCTTCGATGGTCTCCTGAGAGTAACCAAGTCTGTGCAATGCGAATGGAATTGTCTGGTTGACAATCTGCATTGAACCACCGGTTGATAGCTTCTTGTACTTCACCAATGAGAAGTCTGGCTCGATACCTGTGGTGTCACAGTCCATCATGAATCCGATAGTTCCGGTAGGTGCAAGCAATGAAGCCTGTGAGTTGCGCCATCCGTTTGATGTACCGATCTCAGTGTTTAGAGCCCACTGACGAGTTGCGTGCTCAAGAACTGAACGGTCAACTTCTGATACTGAACGTAGGTTCGCGTTTGCTGCCTCGTGCTTGCGCATGATGCGGTCGTGACCTGGCTTGTTGTGTAGGTAGCCATCGTATGGACCTACAACACCTGCTAGTTCAGCTGAGCGACGGTATGCAGCTCCAGTCATCAATGATGTGATTGCTGCTGCAAGTGCCTGACCTTCGGTGCTGTCGTAAGGAAGACCGATCGCCATTAGCAATGCACCAAGGTTCGCGTAACCAATACCTAGCTGACGGTAAGCGCGTGTTGTCTCACCAATCTTCTCGGTTGGGAAGTCAGCGAAACAGATTGAGATATCCATTGCTGTGATGATCAACTCAGAAGCCTTTGTGAACTTCTCGCTGTCGAATGAACCGTCTGGGTTCAAGAACTTCAGCAAGTTCAAGCTGGCTAGGTTACATGATGAGTTGTCCAAGTGCATGTACTCAGAACATGGGTTAGATGCAGTGATGCGACCTGATTCTGGAGTTGTGTGCCAGTCGTTGATGATGTCGTCGTACTGGATACCAGGGTCAGCACATGCCCATGCAGCATAAGCAATCTTGTCCCATAGCTCGCGAGCGTCTACTTCTTCGATTACTTCACCGTTTGTACGAGCACGTAGACCGAAGTTTGTGCCACGCTCAACAGCTGTCATGAACTCTTCGTTTACACGAACTGAGTTGTTTGCGTTCTGGTACTGAACAGAGTTGATGTCCTTGCCACCAAGCTCCATGTCGTAACCAGCATCGCGTAGTACGCGAATCTTGTCCTCTTCGCGAGACTTGGTCTCTACGAATTCTTCGATGTCTGGGTGATCTACATCTAGAACAACCATCTTTGCTGCACGACGAGTCGCACCACCAGACTTGATTGTTCCTGCAGATGCATCAGCACCACGCATGAATGAAACTGGACCTGAAGCAGAACCACCTGATGAACGTAGAAGTTCCTTTGAAGAACGGATACGTGAAAGGTTTAGACCTGCACCTGATCCGCCCTTGAAGATCATTCCTTCTTCGCGGTACCAGTTAAGAATTGATTCCATTGAGTCATCCACTGACAAGATGAAACATGCTGATACCTGCTGTGGGCTTGAGGTACCAACGTTGAACCAAACTGGTGAGTTGAACGCGAATACCTGGTTTAGAAGCATGAAGGTTAGTTCGTGCTCGAAGATTGTCGCGTCTTCTTCAGTTGCGAAGTAACCGTGGTCACGTCCACCCTGAGTGTAAGTCAAGACAACACGGTTGATCAGCTGACGAAGGCTGAATTCACGTGCAGGAGTTCCAAGGGCACCACGGAAGTACTTGGTGGTAACGATGGTTGAAGCGTTCAAGCTCCAGAATTCTGGGAATTCAGCTCCACGCTGTTCGAAGATGGTCTCGCCAGTCTTCCAGTTGGTCTGAACTACATCACGGAATTCCCAGTTAACCTGGTCGTACGGGTGAACGCCTTCGGTGGTGTAAATACGCTCAATCTTGAGCCCTTTTCTCCCCTGAGCCGCACCAGCGTCAGTGTAAGCCGATGTATCGGTCATTGTGTTGCCTTTCTTTTTAGTTTTTAACTTTTGTTATGTTTTGTAATCGCTTTCGACTAGGTCGACTGCGAAACCTGGTTTTCGCGCTCTACCTTGAGCACAGCAATTGCTGCTTCGAAATCTTCTAGTGTTTCCCAACCCTGATAAACGCTGGCGTATCTCATAAACGCAACCTCATCAAGGGTTCTTAGTGGTCCAAGAATTGCTAAACCTACTTCTTGTGCCTCTACCTGTGCTGCTCCAGTGGCTCGAATTGTCTCTTCTACTGTTTGAGCAAGCATTGCCAGATCCGCTTCACTTACAGGTCTACCCTGACAAGCTTTTCTGACACCGTTGGCGATTTTGTCGCGACTAAACGGTTCGGTTGTTCCCCCGCGCTTTACAACCGAAAGACTCGATGTTTCAGTAGTTGAAAACCGAGATCCGCACTCAGGGCACTGTCTACGGCGGCGAATTGAGCTGCCATCGTCTGAAGTCCTTGAATCCATAACCCTGGAGTCCGCATAGCGACAGAATGGACAGTGCATGTTTTCCTCCTTTTTATAGGGTTTTTCGACGTTTTTTGCTGGGTAGAGAAACCAATATACACACAAGATGTGGTGATATTTACGTTTCCCGTCCCTATATCTTGTGGTTTAGGTATCTTTTGGGCCTGTATTTGTATTTTTCGGCGTGTTGCCCTTATAAATCGGGTTTTTAGCCTGAAAAACCCTAACCTTCAACCAAAGAATTAACCTTTTCGTTACCAGATGAACAGGCAAGATTTCTATTGAAAGCGGATTTTTATCGCTTCACCATGGGCTTCTAAGCCCTCTGAATCAGCGATAGCAACTACGTTAGTTGCCACCTCTGACAAGGCTGATTCGCTGTATTCGATGACCTGTTGAGGCCTTAGGAACGTGTGTACACCTAATCCTGAGCCGAATCTAGCCTGCCCACCGGTAGGTAGGACGTGATTTGATCCAGCTAGGTAGTCCCCTAGCGAAACTGGGGAGAAACTCCCTAGGAAAATTGCTCCAGCATTGGAAATTTGGCTCAGCAGTTGCTCATTTTGCCTTGTCTGAATAGACAAGTGCTCAGTGGCATACAGGTCCGCAACCTTTGCAGCTGAGTTCATGTCGCCAACCAATACCAAAGCGCTCTGCTGGCCCTTTAGGGCCTCGATAATCCTTGTTTTATTGGCTGAGGTCTCAACCTGTCGCAACAAGGCTGAAGATACTTTCTCAATCAGATCAGCGGAATCTGTGACTAGAACCGCAGCGGCTAATTCATCATGTTCAGCCTGAGAAATTAGATCTGCAGCCACAAACTCAGGATCTGCAGAATCATCAGCTAAAACCATGATTTCAGTAGGTCCCGCCTCAGAATCAATGGCAATGACCCCTCGTAGCATCCTCTTGGCTGCAGCAACGTAAACATTTCCAGGTCCGGTGACCAGATTCACTGCCTCTAAGCCAATCTCAGGCACTCCGTAGGCAAAGGCGATAACAGCTGCTGGCCCACCAATTGTGTAAACATCCTTCACACCAAGTAGTTCAGCGGTGGCTAGGACGGTTGGGTGGGGTCTGCCACCAAAGGCTGCTTGCCCTGGAGTTGCAATGGAAATCTTCTTTACCCCAGCAGCCAGCGCCGGAACCACGTTCATAACCACGCTGGATGGATAAACGGCCTTGCCCCCAGGAACATAGAGACCCACTGAGTCAATTGGTTGCCATCTTTGAGAGACTGTTGCACCTGGTGCTAATTCAGTTGATAAGTCCTTAGGAATTGACTGCAGAGCCACTTTTCTGACTCTTTCGATGGCAATCTCAAGTGATGCTCTCAAACCAGGTTCTAGGTTCTCCAGAGCGGCTTTTAGCTCGTCTTCAGAAACTTTTATTGGGTTGATGTCGATGCCATCGATCTCTTTTGCGATATCTTGAATCGCTTGAGCCCCTCCAGTCCGAATTCTGTCTACTAAAGGCCTAATAATTTCAACTGCCGAATCCAAATCCATGGCGGCTCTAGGAAGGTCTCTCGAAATTTGCTCAGCAGAAATTACGCTGTCACTCAAATCTAAAAATCTAATCAATTCACTCAATGCGAAAACTTCCTGCTAGTTGCTCTATTTTAGGCCCAGAGTCAGCAGATTCATCGAACTGGGCTGTGGCTAGGTTAACCTTGAATCCGAAGAAGAAAGATTAACCATGGAAAAAATCCCAAACAGCACTGAAGCTCTCAAGCAAGCGTTCAGAAGACACGCATCTGGCGTTTGCGTCATCACGCTAAACAATGCTGATGGTTCTCCAGTTGGGTTTACCGCGACTTCGGTCACTTCTTTAGGGTCAGACCCAGCGCTGGCAACATTCAACGTTGCTCGTGGCGCGAGCAGCTGGCCAGCTTTGAAGACAGCGGAATACGTTTCTATTCAGATGTTGAATGAAAGTTCAGTTAAATTGGCTCAAAAGATGAGCCAAGATCACACCAAAAGATTCCTAGACAATGATTGGTTCGTTCACGAAACAACCGGTGTCCCAGTATTCAATGCAGTGAATGCAGTTCTGATTGGTCGAATCATTGAAAGACATGAAGTGGCAGCGAACGCTGTGATTGTGGTCGAAATTATTGAAGGCCTATTGGCCGAAGAGCTCCCCAGTTTGCTCTACCACCAAAGAGGTTACGTCCTCCCCGGCGACAGACTCTAGAGCTTCTTCGTTCTTCACTTCAGATAGTTCAACCAAATCATCTAGTGCAGATGTTCCGAAGTGTTGCTTCACTTCTGAAATCAAAGCGTCGCCAACAAACACTTTGTGTTTGAGTCTGTATGGAGTGATTCCTGATTCTGACTTCATCAGAAGTTGAACTTCAGTTTGACCAGGATATCTCTTGAAGATTCCATCAAGAATTTCAACGTTCTTCTTGGTAGCTAGCTCTTCAGGAATACTAATTTTCAGTGGACCAACATAATTGGATTCTTCTTTTTCAAGAACTCTGATGTCATAGACATTTAGCGAGAAGCCGTCATCGCGTGGACGCATCTTTCCGCGAATCGCGACCATAGTGTCGACATTTAGTTTGTCAATGTGCTCTTGATAGGTCTTGTTGAAAATCATGAGAGTGACTTCACCTTCAAGATCTTCGATGGTTAGGTTGGCGTAAATGTTTCCAGACTTGCGTGCTGTCTTTACTTCAACAGCAGTGATTAGACCAGCGAGTGTGACAGGCTCTGTGTCAACGAAATTAGTTCTCGAGTTGAAAGAGTCAATAGTTTCGGTCGCACTGCTGCGTAACTTGCTTTCTGCTCCTTGCAGCGGGTGAGCGCTCACATAAAGACCAAGCATCTCTCTTTCAAGGCTGAGCAATTGGCGCTGTGGCCATTCTGCAAGGTTTGCAATCTTGTAACTTGTCTGCTCTGAATCAAAGTCACCAAACAGATCGCTATCGCCACTTGACTTCGATTTCTTAGCCTTGATCTCGGAGGCAATAATTTCTTCGTGTGCCTCAAAGAGTGCTCTTCTCGAAACACCGAATGAATCAAAGGCTCCAGCTTTGATTAGAGATTCAATGACTTTCTTTGTGCAGACAGATGCAGGAACCTTAGATACGAAGTCTTGGAAAGATTCGAACTTTCCATCTGTTTCTCTAGTTCTAATAATCTCTTGAACAACACCGAGACCTACGTTTCGAATTGCTTCCAAACCGAAGCGAATGTCTTTGCCAACAGCTCGGAAATCTGCAATTGAGTCATTCACATCTGGTGGAAGAACTTGAATTCCAGATCTTCTAGCTTCACTTAGGTAAACACCTAGACGGTCTCTAGAGCTCCTCACAGAGGTCAGCAGAGCTGCCATGTATTCCTGAGGGTAGTTAGCCTTCATGTAAGCAGTCCAGTAAGAAAGAACACCATACGCAGCACTATGTGCCTTGTTGAACGCATAGTCAGCGAAAGGTAGCAGTGTTCCCCAAAGAGTTTCAACGACAGCATCGCTAAAGCCGTTTTGCTTCATACCGGCTGCAAAGCTTGTCTTTTGTTCATCTAGAACGTCTTTGAGCTTCTTTCCCATTGCACTTCGTAACGCATCAGCTTGAACTAGAGAGAAGTTTGCAACCTTCTGAGCTACCGCCATTACCTGCTCTTGATAAACAATCAAACCGAAAGTTGGTCCAAGAATCTCAGATAGTGGACCTTCTAGGTCAGGGTGGATTGTGGCAACTTGTTCATTGCCATTTTTACGATGCGCGTATGAGGTGTGAGCACCAACACCCATAGGTCCTGGTCTATAAAGAGCAATCGCTGCGGAGATGTGTTCGAACTTTGAAGGCTTCAAGATCTTCAAAAGAGATCTCATCTGACCACCGTCGAGCTGGAATACTCCAAGAGTTTCACCTCGTGAAAGCATCTCGTAGGTTAGTTGATCACCATCAAGATCTAGATCTTCAAGGACTACTGTCTCTCCTCGGTTAGATAAAGCATTCTCAATTGCTTTATCTAAAACTGTTAGGTTGCGAAGACCCAGGAAGTCCATCTTCACTAGGCCAAGGTCTTCACAAGGCTTCTGTGCAAAGGCGGTGATGATTGCTCCATCGTCATCTCTTCTGATGACTGGAATAACATCCATCAAAGGAACCGCAGACATGATAACTCCGGCTGCGTGCACGCTAGTTTGACGTTTAAGTCCTTCAAGTCCTCTTGCAAGTTCAAAAACTTTTCTTGCATCAGGATCTTCTTCAAGAAGTTTTCTGAATTCAGCAGCTTCCTTGTATCGACTCTTTGAATCTGAGCTTGTCGTTGCTGCTGCAATTGCAACTGGCTCAAATTCAACAGTTTCTTCATCAAACTCTTCGTAAGTTGGCTCTTCAACAGCAACTTCAACTACAGGCTTGAGGTTTGGGTCTTCGACCATTTCACGAAGAGTCATTTCTTTACCCAAGATCATTGGAGGCATTGCCTTAGTCAGCTTCTCACCAACTGAGTAATCCATTCCCAATACTCGAGCAGCATCCTTAAGGCTTTGCTTAGCCTTGATAGTTCCGTAGGTAATAATCTGAGCAACTCTGTCGTCACCATACTTTTCAGTGACGTATCTGATTACTTCTCCACGACGACGATCATCGAAGTCAACATCGATATCAGGAAGGCTCTTTCTGCTCGGGTTCAAGAAACGTTCAAAGATAAGCCCGTACTTGATTGGATCAAGTGCAGTGATTCCCAATACGTATGAAACAAGTGATCCAGCAGCAGAACCACGACCAGGTCCGACTCTAATCCCCTGCGCTCTAGCCCATGAGATGAAGTCTGCAACAACCAAGAAGTAGCCAGGGAAGTTCATATTCTTGATTACTTCAATTTCGTAGGCAATACGTTCTTGGTATTCAGGAGCAATGCTGTTGCCGAAACGAGCCTTCATACCGGCAAGAACTTCTTGTTCAAACCAAGAAGCTTCAGTGTGGCCTGCCGGAACTTCAAATCTTGGCATTAGGTTGCGTTCTTCAAATCTAATGTCAGATCTCTCTGCAACTAGAAGTGTGTTGTCACATGCTTCAGGGAAGTCCGCAAACAGCTCACGCATTTGTCTAGCGCTCTTTAGGTAATAACCCTCGCCATCAAACTTGAATCTCTTCTCGTCATTCATCTGCGTTCCAGTTTGAAGACAGAGCAGAGCCTCTTGAGCTTCTACGTGGCCGGGTTCTGTGTAGTGAAGGTCATTAGTTGCTAGAAGTGGAATACCTAAATCTTTTGAGAGCCTAATTAGGTCATCAAAGGATCTACGCTCAACGCTGGCGCCGTGATCCATGATTTCTATGAAGTAGTTTTCCTTGCCAAAAATATCTCTGAACTCAGCAGCAGTCTCTAATGCTTCTTTGTATTGACCAAGTCGGAGTCTAGTTTGAACTTCTCCACCGGCACAGCCAGAAGTGGCAATAATTCCTTTTGCATATTTAGCTAGAAGTTCTCGGTCCATTCTTGGCTGGAAGTAATAACCCTCTAGCCACGCATGTGAACTTAGCTTGAAAAGATTCATCATGCTGTCGTTGTCGGTTGAAAGCATGGTTAGGTGAGAGTAAGAACCCTTAGATAGATCATCTTCCCCACCATCTGCCCAATAGGTTCTGCTTTTATCTAGCCTTGAACCAGGTGCAAGATAAGCCTCAATACCAATGATTGGTTTGATTCCCTTTTTGGTTGCCTTTTGCCAGAACTCGTAGGCTCCGAAGTTATTACCGTGGTCGGTAATAGCAATTGCGGGCATTTGGAAATCAACGGCTTTATCAAGAAGCTCATCAATCTTGGCCGCTCCATCAAGCATGGAGTAGTCCGTATGCACGTGTAGGTGCACAAAGTTCTCGCTGTTTGATGTCATTTCTTACTTATCTTTAGATTTATTGGCTTGGGCAAATAGCCTAACTTGAACCGATGTCATACTATTTCAGGCTCGCAGCCCTAGGAACCTCAGCTACTTGCTGGTTTCTTTTCCGACTTTGATCTTGGACCACAATCTCTCGTGAAAGTAGTACAAAACGAACTCAGCCAGGGAACCAATCAGCGTAATGGTGACGGCTTTCACAGGGTCTCCTGTAAGCAACCAGGCAATGAAAAACAGAACAATTTCGTGGCTAACTATGTAGCTCGTGCTCTGGTTTTGTCATGTGTCTCTTCAATTCTTATGTTGTGCGAAGCACTTCCAAGGCTTTTGCCAAATCATCAGGGTAGGTGCTCTCAAAGGATACGTACTCCCCCTTGGTTGGATGTATGAATCCTAGTTTCATGGCGTGTAGCCATTGTCTTTCAAGTCCCAGTCTCAGAGCTAACTTTGCATCACAGCCATACAAGGTGTCTCCGGCTAAAGGATGCTTGAAGGCAGACATGTGAACTCTAATCTGGTGAGTTCTTCCTGTCTCAAGCTCAATCTCTAGCAAGGATGCTGCAGCGAATGCTTCTAGGGTCTTATAGTGAGTAATCGATGGCTTTCCATCTTGAGTTACTGCAAATTTGTATTCATGCTTTAGGTGTCTACCAATAGGAGCATCTATTGTTCCAGCACTTGGATCTGGATGTCCTTGAGCCAAGGCGTGATAGGTCTTATCAACCACACGATCTCTAAATGCCTGCTTCATTCTGCTGTATGCAATCTCGGTTTTTGTGAGAACCATCAAACCGCTGGTGCCAACATCCAACCTTGAAACAATTCCCTGTCGCTCTGCGACCCCGCTGGTAGACATTTCAATACCGAGAGCTAAAAGTGCACCGCCAACGCTAGGGCCATCCCAACCCACGGATGGGTGAGCTGCAACTCCAGCTGGTTTGTCAACCACGACGATGTCATGATCTTGGTAAATGACTTTTAGACCTTCAACATTTTCAGCGACTAAAGCCAGAGGTGCTTTGGGTTTAGGAAGAGTGATTCTCAACCAAGCGTCCTGAACTAAAGAATCAGACTTAGAAATGACTTTGTCGTTTTGTTGGACTAGACCATTTTCGAGAATGGTTGCAACTGCGGAGCGGGACATGCCCAACAGTTTTGAAATTCCTGCATCAGCTCTTGTTCCAGCTAAACCTTCAGGAACTTGAACTAGCTTTTCTTCATTCACTTAGAGCCGCCAAATTTTTCGCCCCGAACAATCTTCAGGGCAATCAAAAACGCTGCAGAAGAAATAGCCATGTCTGCGATGTTGAAGATCGGAAAGTTGAAAGGTATTTGAATGAAATCAATTACGTGACCGTTTGGAAACCCTGGGCTTCTAAACAATCTATCGATTAGGTTTCCAGCAACACCACCGAGTGCGAATCCACCAAGAATTAGCCAACTCTGAGTTCTGAACTTTGGACCAAACCATAAAAGAAATAGGCATGCTGAGGATGCTAAGAGTGTGAAGACCCAAGTGTTTCCTCCACCAAGAGAAAAAGCTGCCCTGTCATTGAACGCCAAAGTGAAGTTGAGCACTCCATCAATGACCGGAACTGGCTCATAGAGTTCTAGGAACTTCAATGCCAAAGCTTTGGTCAGTTGATCTAGGGTTATGACGCTAATCGCCACACCCAGAAAAGTTAGGGTTGCTCTATTGAACGGCTGCCTGGTAGTCAACTAAATCAGATTTGAAAAGTTTGGTTGGCGATTTGGCTAGGACCAGTAGGAGTCTTTGCAGCAGTTGAGTTTGCTGCTTCAAGATCACTGAGTTGGCCTTCGATGTATGACTTGAGCTTGGCTCTGTAGTCTCTTTCAAAGTTACGAAGAGTCTGTAGATCGTTTTCAGCCAAAGCCTTCTCTTGCTCAAGTCTTGACATGTCTGCTCTGTGCTGAGCTTCTGCTTCTCTAACAATTCTTGCCGCCGTTGCGTGGCCTTCGGCAACAAGAGCATCGCGCTTTTCAAGACCTTCGCGGACGTGCTCTTCGTGAAGCTTACGAGCAAGCTGTAGCAAGTTGTTGGTGTTGTTGGCTTCGAATGAGCTCAGATCTGCAGCAGCCTGAGGGAATGCCTCGTTGTCGGTTGTTGATTCTGGGAGCGATGCTTCGGCAGTGTTGACCTGCTGAACAAGTGTTGCACCGCTTCTCTGAAGTTCGGTAAGTCTGCCATCTGCAGCTAGTAGGCGCTGTCTTAGGTCTTCGTTCTCTTGAGAGATACGACGCATCTCAAGAACGATTTCATCTAGGAAATCATCAACTTCATCCTGGTCGTAGCCTTCGCGGAACTTGGTTGGCTGGAATCTCTTATTAACGACATCTTCTGGAGTCAACGGCATCGCAATCTCCCTATTCTTCTCTGCCACACCAAAGTGTGGGCTTTGTCAAAAGTTAAGGTTACCCTACCAAGTGTGAACTAGAGGGCAGTTCTTAACAGGCCCTCGAGCAAACTCAAAAGCACAAAAAGCGCTAGTACTGATAGATCCAGGTAACCGCCGCCAATTCTAATTGGCTTGATTAGCTTGGAAAGTGGCTTGATTACCCAGTCTGTGAGGGTAAA
>JBEDLY010000031.1:0-9417 GCA_041171365.1 Actinomycetota bacterium
CGTGAGCGTGGTTTAGAAGGTTTGCGTGTTGCCATGCCTTCAAAAATAACAGCGACCCCCGTCAATACAGGTCAGGCAGGGCGGTAAAGGTTACGCCAGGGGCTTATTAACCTTCGATAACTACGGGAATAATTACCGGTCTGCGTCTATGACTTCTGTTGACCCAGGTTCCGATTGTTCGCCTAATCACCTGCTGCATGGCGTAAGTGTCCCTTACTCCCTCGCTAGCAGCCTCAGACAAGGCCTTGATAATCAAAGGCTTCACATCGTCAAAGACGTGGTCATCTTCTGCATAAGCTTTGGCCCTGATTTCAGGGCCAACAATAATGCGACCTGAATCCTTGTCCATAACAGCAAAGATTGAGATAAATCCTTCTTGGGACAAAAGACGTCTGTCTCTCAGATCATCTTCAGTGATCTTGCCAACGGTCTTTCCGTCAACGTAAAGAAGCCCACATTCAACAGCTCCAACAATCTCGGCTTTTCCGTCAACAAGGTCAACAACCCAGCCATCTTCAACAATCTGAACTCGTTCAGAAGGAATGCCAGTCTGTTCAGCAAGTTTTCCGTTAGCAATCAGGTGTCTGAATTCACCGTGCACAGGCATCGCATTCTTAGGCTTCAGGATGTTGTAGCAGTACAGAAGCTCTCCTGCAGCTGCGTGACCTGAAACGTGAACCTTAGCGTTACCCTTGTGAACTACATTTGCGCCAAGTCTGGTCAACTGATCAATTACTCGATAGACAGCATTTTCATTACCAGGAATCAGTGATGAAGCAAGGATTACTGTGTCGCCCTCACCAACGGTGATTTCATGTTCACCGTGAGCCATCTTGGAAAGCACAGCCATTGGTTCACCCTGCGAACCAGTACACATATAAACAATCTCATCCTGAGGAATGCTCGAAGCATTCTTGAACTCAATAAAGATATCCTCTGGAGCATCAAGGTAACCGAGGTCTTCAGCTATGTTCATGTTCCTAACCATTGAACGACCTACTAGGGCAACCTTGCGGTTGTGAGCTGCTGCAGCGTTGATTACCTGTTGAACTCTGTGCACGTGTGAAGAGAAACTTGCAACGATAACTTTGCCAGGGGTTCTAGAAATAACATCATCGATTACTGGTCCAATGTCTTTTTCCAAAGGAGTGAAACCTGGAACATCAGCGTTGGTTGAATCTGACATGAAGAGATCGAGCCCCTCTTCACCGATACGAGCAAATGCACGCAGATCTGTAAGACGGTTATCAAGTGGAAGCTGATCCATCTTGAAGTCTCCAGTGTGAAGAACAGAACCTGCTTTAGTTCTGATGACTACAGCCAAGGCGTCAGGGATTGAGTGGTTCACGGCAATGAACTCTAGATCAAATTCGCCAATAACCTTCCTATCCCCTTCTCTTACCACGTATTGACTGCTGTGCAGGCGGTGCTCTTTCAACTTGGCATCGACAAAAGCCAAGGTTAACTCAGAGCCATACAGCGGGATGTTTTCTCTTAGCTTGAGAAGAAAAGGAACTCCACCAATGTGGTCTTCGTGACCGTGGGTCAAAACAACTCCAACGATGTCATCAAGTCTGTCGTTGAGGTAATTGAAGTCAGGCAGAATCAGGTCAACACCTGGTTGATGTTCTTCTGGGAATAGAACACCACAGTCAACGATTAGTAGCTTGCCGTTGATCTCAAATACAGCCATGTTTCGACCAATCTCACCCAATCCACCAAGTGGAATGATTCTGAGAGTGTCGGGTTTTAGCTTTGGTGGTGCTGGTAACAAATCAAACATGTACGAACCTATCTGGTCGTGCCCGCAACCTTAGGCAAAGCACCACCTGCTGCAGCATTGCGATCAGGGCGGAAGTTGGTGAAGTCCAATCCAGCAACCTTGCCAACCTTGTCGATGTCTGCTTCAATCTTTGCCGCTTCAGATTCTTCAGGACCAACTAGTGGAAGACGAACGCGAGGGCTAGAAATATATCCAAGTCCATCAAGAATGTATTTGGCAGCTACAGTTCCAGGTACGTGAGTCATAGTTGCACGAACCAATGGCTCTAGTGTTGTGTGAACCTCTAGAGCTGAATGGAAATCATTTCGGTTAGTTGCATCAACTAAATCTCTATACGCCTTTGGTGCAATGTTTGCTGTGACACCAATTAGACCCGTTGCTCCAATTGAAATGTGTGGCAGCACATTGCTGTCATCACCTGAGAAATAAAGCAGGTCTGTTTCATTTAGAACTCTAGAGACCTGAGCAAAGTCACCCTTGGCATCTTTGATAGCAACGATGTTTGGGTGCTTAGCTGCTCGAAGAATAGTTTCAAACTGAATTGGAATACCAGTTCTACCTGGAATGTCGTAAAGAATCACAGGAAGATCTGTTGCGTCAGCAATCATCCTGAAGTGAGTTAGGACACCGGCTTGAGTTGGCTTGTTGTAGTAAGGGGTGACAATCATCACACCATCTGCACCAGCTGCTTCGCTGGCTTTATAAAGCTGAATTGCGTGAGCAGTCTCGTTAGAGCCACCACCTGTAATGATCTTCGCTCTGCCTGCAGAGACGCTCTTTCCAACCTTGACTAGTTGAAGTTTTTCAGCATCGGTAAGTGTGCTTGTCTCGCCTGTGGTACCAGTGACGACAACACCATCTGCTCCGTTAGAGATTACGTAATCTAGGTGCTTCTCGGTTGCAGCCCAGTCAACTTCACCCTCTGGAGTCATAGGGGTTACTAGGGCAACGAGTACCTGACCAAATAGGCCTTTATCTTTTTCTGACATAAATACAGATTAGTGGGCGAAAGAAGGCCAATTGCTATAAATCTATCGGGGTACCCCTTTTTAGCTATTTACGACCGGTGGTGGATAAAACGTAATGAATCGCAATACTTGAATTGGCTGCAGCAATTACGCCTTATTCTTGGACTATGCCCCTTGATGAGAGATTTATTGCACTGATTGGATTAGTGCTGCTGGCTACCATATTCGGGGTTTTGCTAATCTCGAAGTCTGGGAAAGCCCGCAGGATAAATAATGGCGAGCAGATCGATTTGTCTGAAATCAGGGCGACAAAGAACGGCAAACCAGCAACAAAGCTTGGTAAAGAAATCACTCTTTTGCAGTTTTCAAGTAACTTTTGCTCTAGTTGCAAGCAAACTTCGGTTCTTCTGGAAACTGTTGAGAAATCTCGAGAAGGTTTGCTTCACATTGACCTAGACATCACGAACAGACTCGATCTTGCAAAAAGATACGGCATTTTGCAAACCCCAACCATTTTGGTCCTCAATTCCAAAGGTGTAGTAATCTCCCGAATTGTCGGCGCTCCTAAGCAATCAACAATAGAAACTGAAATAGAAAGATTGGTAAATAATGTCTCAAAATAAAATTGACCCACGTGGCCCACGTTTTGGAGCAACAATCACAAGCGTTCTAATGCTTGTGGTTATCTACTTCGCACTTGATACAACTAATTATTCAATTGCAGTCTGGCTCGTTGCTATTGTTACTGGGCTTTTTGCTATCGGGGCAACCTTAGGAACAGCAAAACATCCATACGGCCTAATCTTCAAGAGACTGGTTCGCCCACTATTGCCAGCACCGGCAGAACTTGAAGATGCAAGACCACCAAAATTTGCTCAAGTAATTGGTTTGATAATTTCTAGTGCTGGGTTGATTTTTGGTCTACTCGGTCAGGACTTTCAGGTCGGACTGATCGTTGCAGCTATCGGAATTTTTCTTGCAGCATTTCTGAATTCAGCATTCAACTACTGCGTAGGTTGCCAGATTTGGTTAGCTCTTGCTCGCTCAGGTGTCATCAAGGCCTAAAAGACCTTTCATTTACCAAAGGCAAATTATGGAGCTACACGTCCATTGTTGTTGAAAGCCTCGTAGGTATAAGGCATAAGCTCAGCCCAGAATTCTTCCATCTTCTCAGCACACATTTCAATTTCACGCTGAGGATATGAAGGGAAGTGGGTTCCCTCACGCTTAGTTCTAAGACTTAGGAAATTCATAAAGGCACGAGCGTTCATGGTCACATACATTGATGAGTAAATGTTTAGTGGCAGAACAATGCGTGCAACTTCTCTAGCAATACCTGCTTCAAGCATTCTCTTGTATGACTCGTAGGCAACAGTTGAAATGTTTCTCGACTCTTGCTCAACCAGTGCAATCTGCTCTGCAGTTCCTGGGTGGAACTCGTAGTGACCAGTCTTACCAGTCTGAATAAGGTTGCGATCAGGAGCTGGAACATAGAACACAGGGTTCAATTCCCGGTAGCGACCAGATTCCTCGTTGTATGAAGCAATACGGTGACGCATGAACTCACGGAAAACGAAGATAGGTGCCTGAACGTAGAAGGTCACTGAAGTGTGCTCAAAAGGAGAACCGTGACGGTCTCTCATCAAGTAGTTGATGAGTCCCTTGCTCTTCTTCTCGTCCTCGCTAGCATCAGCTGCAGCAGCTGCGCTTTCAAGAGTTTGCTCACCTTGGGTGGAAACACGAGCAGCAAACAGCACATCGCTGTCAGCAGCACTGGCTCTAATAAGTTCGACGGTTACGTCGCTACGAAAAATAATCTCAGACACGTCCTAAATCCTACCTTTGAGAACTCTCTATTGCTTTACGCATCGCCATTCTGGCGCGTTTTCTATCTCCACAGGCATCATAAATCAGCCCCAGAGCGAACCATTTCCTCCAGTTTGAAGGGTCTTGTTCAGCGGCAACCTTGAACTTCTCAAACTCTAGAAGGGCCTCTGACTTGACTGCTCGCCCCGACGGCCTGATCGAAAACTCGAAGCTAGGCCAACCTTTTTCATCTTCAAGTGTTTGCCCAAGCTTCTCGATTTGAAGCCCAAACCTAAGTTCCCTAATGATGCCCCAAATCCCGAAGGCTGGAAGAACCAGGATGAAAAAGCCCATTACTTTGCCAATTGGGTCATCCTGCATCAAGAATAGGTAGCCCTGCTGGCCGAGTAGGCCAACATACAAAAGAACTAGAGCTGCCATACCAATGGCACCAAGTTTGGCTTTTGACATTCCTAGATGCCTAGAACTTTATTGAGGCCTAGTGTGATTCCAGTTGCAGAAGCTGTAAATCTAATTGATTCAAGAATTCCAAGAGCATAGGCGTTTACTGAGCCAGCTGTGTGAGAAATAGTGAGCAGCTCGTCAGCTCCACCAAGGTTTACTTCTTGTTTGGCTGAAACACCATTGATGCGAAGGCTATGAATCGGAACACCGGAAACAACTTCTCCCCTTGCACTTTGACCAACACCAGGAATCAGAGCCTGAGTTCTGCCAGCCTCTTCACGGCTCGAAGAAATAAGTTCTGCAGTTCTAATGGCAGTTCCTGACGGAGAATCTAGCTTGCCAGCATGGTGGGTTTCAATAATTTCAATGGAGTCAAAGTACTTGGCAGCCTCAGCAGCGAACTTAGTGGCCAAAGTTGAGCCAATTGAGAAGTTTGGAACCACAACAACTGCAGCAGATCCAGAAACCTTGGTCTTTATTTCTCCTAGAGCAGCTTCAGTCCAACCGCTGGTTGCAACCAATACCTTCATGCCATTGGCTGCAGCAAAATCAACAACAGCTTTACTGACTTCAAGATTTGTAGCCTCAAAGATTACATCTGCTCCCAAGGCTTCTGAGAGTTCAGAGCTCGAATCTAAAGAAGCGTGTAGGGATAGATCAGCAGAACTCTTGATGATGTCGAGGGCTAATTTGCCCATACGTCCGGTTGCACCAATAACCGCTACTTTGATTGTCATGAAAAATAACCTATCAACTAACTAAATGAATTCGTCAAAGAGATCGTCTTTGACATCGCCAACTGCAATAAAGGACTTCTTAGATTCGCTCATCAACTTAGCCACCAATTCAACATCAGCCAAGCTAACAGCGTCATATCTACTTAGCGACTCATCTAAATCAATGAATTCACCGTCTGTTAGCTCTGCTCCACTCAATCTGGACATACGAGCCTGAGTGCTCTCAAACTTCAAAGCCAAACCACCTGAAATGTTGCCCTTGGCAAGATCTAGTTCAGCATCGGTAATACCTTCAGAGGCTACCTTCTCAAGTTCAGCCAGCATAAGTTTGATGACTTCTTTAGCTTTCTGAGGTGAACAACCTGCATACAAACCAAATGCAGCCGCATCGCTATAACCCTGGTTGAATGAGTAAACAGAATAAGCAAGTCCGCGCTTCTCGCGAATCTCTTGGAACAGCCTTGATGACATTCCACCACCAAGAACAGTATTCAAGATAGCCATCGCATAGCGACGCTCATCCCCTGCTACTAATCCCTGTCCACCCAAAACAATGTTGGCCTGAGCAATCGGACGGTTGATCACCTTGGCAATTGGCTCAACGGCTTGCTGCTGGGTGCTTTGTTCACGCCATGGTCTTGGAGTCGCAGTTAGGTTCAGATCCCAACCTGCGTTTTCTAGATTCTCTCTAACAAGCTCAAGTAGCCCATCGTGATCTACTCCACCGGCTGCAGCAATAACTAAGTCTTGTGGACGGTAGTTTCTTTGGTAGTGCTCCCAAACTGCATCTCGAGAAACAGCATTGATAGTTGCTGGTGTTCCACCAATTGGTCTACCTAGTGGGTGAGAACCAAGAACAGCTTCAAAGAATTCTTCATGAGCAACATCTTGTGGGTCGTCATCGTTCATCGCTAGTTCTTCTAGGATGACGGTTCTTTCGTTTTCAAACTCAACAGGATCAATCACTGATGAAGTCAACATGTCCGCAATAACTTGAACAGCAACAGGGATGGCTCTGTCCTGCACTCTTGCGTAATAAGAAGTGTGTTCTTTGCCAGTAGAAGCATTCGATGCTCCACCAACAGAATCAAATGCGACTGCAATATCTAATGCAGTTCTAGTCTTTGTTCCCTTGAACAATAGATGTTCAAGGAAGTGAGTTGAGCCGTGGTGTCCATCAACTTCATCCCTTGAACCAACCGCAACCGAGAAAGCAACCGAAGCTGATTGAGCTCCTGGAACAACCTCCGTTAAAACGCGAACACCGCTCGGAAGAACAGTACGGCGAACCGTACTGCCTCCCGAAGCGGTGAACTCAGTTTCGGGTTGATCGAGAATAAATTGTGTAACGGTCATCTCGAACTAACTTTTTTCTTACTCTTCGTCTTGATCAGCTGAAGCTACTTCGCCTTCAACAACAGGTGATAGCGATAGCTTTCCTCTGTCATCAATCTTGGTTAGCTCAACCTGAATCTTCTGACCAACAGTTAGGACGTCTTCAACATTCTCAACACGCTTGCCAGCTAGCTTGCGTAGTTCTGAGATGTGAAGAAGACCATCTTTACCTGGGGTTAGTGAGATGAATGCACCAAATGTTGCAAGCTTCACTACAGTTCCAAGGAAACGCTCTCCGATTTCTGGTACGTGTGGGTTAGCGATTGCGTTAACCATTGCACGTGCAGCCTCAGCAGAAGTTCCATCGGTTGCACCAATGTAAACAGTTCCGTCATCTTCAATCGAGATGTCAGCACCGGTGTCTTCTTGGATCTGGTTGATCATCTTGCCCTTAGGGCCAATGACTTCACCGATCTTGTCGACAGGGATCTTCACCGCGATGATGCGAGGAGCGTTTACTGACATTTCGTCTGGCTCGTCGATAGCTGCCTTCATTAGGTCAAGAATGCTCAAACGAGCTTCCTTAGCCTGGCTTAGAGCACCAATCAAAACATCAGTAGGAATACCATCAAGCTTGGTGTCCAGCTGAATAGCTGTTACAAACTCACGAGTTCCTGCAACCTTGAAGTCCATGTCTCCTAGTGCATCTTCAGCACCAAGGATGTCTGTCAAAGCAGCGTACTGAGTCTTGCCATCAACTGTGTCTGAGATCAGACCCATAGCGATACCAGCAACAGCTGCACGCAGTGGAACACCAGCGTTGAATAGTGAAAGTGTTGATGCACAAACAGAACCCATTGATGTTGAACCGTTTGAACCTAGTGCTTCAGATACCTGACGGATTGCGTATGGGAATTCTTCACGTGAAGGAAGAACTGGAACCAACGCACGCTCTGCTAGAGCACCGTGACCAATTTCACGACGCTTAGGAGTACCAACACGACCAACTTCACCAGTTGAATAAGGTGGGAAGTTGTAGTTGTGCATGTAGCGCTTAGAAGTTACAGGTGACAGTGAGTCAATCTGCTGCTCCATCTTCAACATGTTCAAGGTAGTGATACCCAAAATCTGAGTCTCTCCACGCTGGAAGATAGCTGAACCGTGAACGCGAGGAATAACATCTGTCTCACAGTCAATAACACGAATGTTACGAAGACCACGACCGTCGATACGGATTCCTTCTTTTAGAACACGAGTACGAACAACCTTCTTGGTTACTGACTTGTAAGCAGCAGATACCTGAGCTAGCTGAGCGTCATCTAGAGTCTCTGCAAGCTTTTCCTTTACAGATGCCTTTAGAGCGTCATCTTCGTTCTGACGAGTTGTCTTGTCAGCGATCTGGTAGATGCGACCTAGTTCAGCTTCAGCCAAGTTGGCAACTGCTGAGAAAACCTCATCAGTGTATGGAGCGAACAATGGGTAGTCAGCAGTTGGCTTAGCTGCCTCTGCTGCTAGCTTCTGCTGAGCCTTTACAAGCTGAGCGATGAAAGGCTTAGATGCTTCTAGACCCTGAGCAACGATCTCTTCACTAGGAGCTGGTGCTCCTTCGTTCTTGATCAGGTTCCATGAACCTTCAGTTGCTTCTGCTTCAACCATCATGATTGCAACATCTTCTTTACCGTTTTCGATAACTACGCGACCAGCAACAACCATGTTGAATACTGCACGCTCTAGCTGTGAGTGCTTAGGGAAAGCAACCCACTGACCATCGATAAGTGCAACACGCACACCACCGATAGGACCTGAGAATGGTAGACCTGCAAGCTGTGTTGACATAGATGCTGCGTTGATTGCAACAACGTCATACATCTCGTCTGGGTGAATTGCCCAAACTGTTACAACAACCTGGATTTCGTTACGAAGACCATCAGGGAATGATGGGCGAAGTGGACGGTCGATTAGACGACAAGCCAAAATAGCTTCGGTTGATGGACGACCTTCACGACGGAAGAATGATCCTGGGATTCGTCCCGCTGCATACATACGCTCTTCAACGTCGATGGTTAGCGGGAAAAAGTCGAACTGATCTTTAGGTGTCTTGCTAGCTGTTGTGGCTGAGAAGAGCATTGTCTCTCCATCAATGTAAACAGCTGCGGCTCCTTGAGCCTGCTGAGCCAAACGGCCTGTTTCGAATCGGATTACACGCTTACCGTGCTTACCGTTGTCGATGATTACTTCTTGTGCTTTAATTTCTGGACCTTCCATGGTCCCTCCTCTGTTTTTTATTCATACGAAAGCGCATAGCAAAGCCAACTTTTGTTTG
>JBEDLY010000032.1:0-18916 GCA_041171365.1 Actinomycetota bacterium
AAAATTGAGAATGGGTCGACTTCTGAATTGAAGTCGACCCATTTCCATTTACGCCGAATAGTTGAAGGTGAAGGTAACCTAAGAGAATGATTTACCCAATCCTGTTCCGCTTATTCCTGACAAGGCTTGATCCTGAAACAGCTCATCACCTGGGAATGTTTGCCATTAGAGCGGCGTCGGCGCTTCGACTAACAAAATTGTTGCCAAAGATTAAGTCAACAAAAGTTGAAGCAATGGGTCTGAGCTTTGAGGGACCTTTTGGGCTAGCAGCAGGTTTCGATAAAAATGCGATTGCTATTAGGGCTTTAGGGGAGATTGGTTTCTCTCACGTAGAAATCGGCACCGTCACAGCAATCGCTCAGTCAGGAAATGAAACTCCAAGACTATTTAGATTGAAAAAAGATCGTGCACTCATCAATCGCATGGGATTCAACAATGACGGTGCCGAAGTTATTTCAAAGAGACTAAAGAAACTAAGAGCATCAAACCAAAAACTTCCCATCATTGGCATCAACATTGGAAAGAGCCGAGTTGTCGATGTCAAAGATGCAGTTGCCGACTATGAAACGAGTGCAGAGCTACTAGCTCCATACGCTGACTACATCGCAGTGAATGTTTCCTCACCAAATACTCCAGGCCTTCGATCCCTGCAAGAAGTAAGTTCTCTTCGACCAATTCTCGAAGCAGTAATTGCAAAGTCATTGGGTAAACCAGTCTTGGTCAAGATTGCCCCTGATCTAGCGGATGAGGATGTTATAGAAGTTGCCAAACTTGCCAAGGAACTTAACCTGGCTGGAGTAATTGGAACTAACACAACTATTTCTAGAGAAAACCTAATTACTTCTGATGATGAAGTTAGAGCGATGGGTGCAGGTGGTTTATCCGGCCCACCATTGAATGAAAGATCAATCGAAGTGCTTAAGGTCTTACGAAAGAATCTCAGAGCAGATCAAATCATCATTTCAGTTGGTGGTGTTGAAACTCACGAGCAGATGCTGCAGAGATTAGATGCAGGTGCGAACCTTGTTCAGGGCTACACAGGTTTTGTTTACCTAGGCCCGCTATGGGCAAGGGCAGTCAACAAAAACTAAACTAGGCGAGTTGCAGGAGCTTTAGTTTCACGAGGGTCAGTAACAGCAATAGGAGCCATCAGCTCTGTTACCTTGTCCATGATTTCCTTTGGAATTTCAACTCCAACTGCACCTAGGTTGCTGGTGATCTGTTCAGGAGTTGTTGCTCCAACAATTGCACTCGATACGTTCTTGTTTTGCAGCACCCATGCAAGAGCAAACTGAGCCATGGTTAGTCCAAGTTCATCGGCAAGAGGCTTTAGCTGCTGCACACGAGTAAGAACATCATCAGTAAGTAGTTTCTGAATGAAACTATTTACTTTTTCATTTGATGCTCTTGATCCTGCTGGCACTGGCTGACCTGGAAGATACTTGCCCGTTAGAACTCCTTGAGCCATAGGCGACCAAACAATCTGGCTAACACCCAGTTCTTCACAGGTAGGAATGACTTCTGCTTCAATTACTCTCCACAGCATTGAGTACTGAGGCTGGCTAGAAATTAGTTGGAAACCCATTTCCTTAGCTAGTTTGTGACCGGCGCGAATCTGTTCTGCATTCCACTCTGAAACACCGATGTATAGAGCCTTACCTTGACGCACGATGTCAGCAAATGCCTGCATGGTTTCTTCTAGGGGAGTCTCAACGTCGTATCTGTGTGCTTGGTAAAGATCGACGTAGTCCATCTGCAGACGCTTAAGAGAACCATTGATTGATTCCATGATGTGTTTGCGTGAGAGACCGGTGTCGTTAGGCATGCTTTCCGCTACAGGCCAGTAGACCTTAGTGAAAACCTCTAAGCCTTCTCTGCGGTGACCCTTCAGAGCTTCACCAAGTACTGTTTCAGCAGCCTGGTTCGCATAGACGTCTGCGGTGTCGAATGAAGTAATTCCACCCTCGATTGCAGCTTTAACTGTCGCGTAAGCGGCATCATTTTCAATCTGAGTAGCGTGAGTGAGCCAGTTTCCATAAACCAGTTCGCTGACTTTGAAACCACTGTTGCCTAGATAACGGTGCTTCATTTTTCTCCTTGAAACTAGTTGGGACTTGAACTACTTCTTGCGTCTTGGTGCAGGCTTAGGAATTCTAAGAGGGCGTGGTTGCATTCCTCTGGTGAAGATATAGAACCAGGTACCCTTTTGCATCTTGGTGTTAGCTCCAAGTTTTTCCTTGATTCGGTTGTCAATGAGTTTGTGCATCAAGGTAGTTTCGATGCTCACAACAACAAGAGCGATGATCATTACAAACGTAATGATGGTGTTAGCAGCTGCTGGAGTAACTGATGTAACCAAAAGGAACAGCACCATCAGAGGCATAAGTCCCTCGATAAGGGTGTATCGGCCATCGATGACCTCTCGCGCTACCTTGCGCTGTGGGCCCTGATCTCTTCCAAGTAGATACTTCTCATCACCAGCCATCATCGCGGCACGTGCCTTGAGGCGAGCATCTCGCTGTTGAATTTTTGCAGCTGCTCGAGCTTCTTTACTCTTATTTCCGACCAGTGGCTTTATGTTCGCAGCTTCGCGTTCTTTTCTGGTCGGGGTAGCGCGACCTTTGCCTTGAGATTTTGAACCAACTTCATTTTTCTGGTCGCTCAATTTATGTCCTTCGTTTTCGGTCATGAGTGATTTAGATTACTCACATGACATTCTCTATTACTAAGACTAGTTCTCAATCAATGACTCCTGATGCAGCCCTTGCTGCCAAGGTGCGAGAGCAAGTGGATATAGATTTCTCCCAACGTGTAGCAACCCTAGGAAAGCTGGTTCGCATTCCAGGTATCGCATGGGAAGCCTTTGAAGAAGCTGATCTAGCAAGAAGTGCCGAGGCGGTAGCCGAACTTTTCAGAAATTCCGGGGTCTTCGAACAGGTAGAGATTAAAAGTGCGGTTGTTGACGGAAAGGCTGGTGCGCCAGCAGTTCTTGCATCGAGACCTGCCAAGAATGGACGACCACATGTCCTTCTTTATGCACACCACGACGTTCAGCCCCCGGGTGATGCTTCTCAATGGGAAACTCCAGCTTTTGAACCGACTGCCAAAGATGGTCGTATTTACGGTCGAGGTGCTGCAGATGACAAGGCAGGAGTCGTTGCTCATTTGACCGCAATCGAAACTCTCAAAGCCATAGCTGGCGAGGATTTTGATTTAGGTATTTCTATCTTTATTGAGGGTGAGGAAGAAGCAGGATCTAGGACTTTTAGGGCCTTCTTGGATGAAAACAAGGACAAGTTGGCAGCGGACGTAATCATTGTTGCTGACTCGATGAACTGGTCTCCCGAGGTTCCTGCACTGACAGTGAGCCTGAGGGGCTTGGTTTCTCAGGAATTCACCATCAGAACCATGGAGCATGCCGTGCATTCAGGCATGTTCGGTGGGGCAATTCCTGACGCAATCCTGCCGATGATCAAAGTGCTTGCTTCCTTGCACGATGACAAGGGAAATGTGGCGGTTGAAGGCCTCAAGACCTACAAATTCGAGGATTTGCCTTACACAGAGGCTAATTTGAGGGCTGAAAGCAGTCTTTTGCCAGAAGTTAGCCAGATTGGCGATGGCGGCATAATGGACCGCATCTGGGGTAAGCCAGCTCTAACAATTATTGGAATTGACGTCCCATCGGTAGCAATGTCCTCAAATACTCTGCTACCAACCGCATCAGCCAAGGTTAGCCTCAGAATTGCCCCAGGACAAGATCCAGACGAGGCGTTGGCACTGCTAAGGGCTCACATTGAGAAGAATGTCCCATTTGGAGCGGTTTTGGAGTTTGGACTCATCGAGACCGGTAAGCCATTCATGGCAGATACCTCTGGCTGGGCTCAAGAATTGGCTAAAAACAGCCTGGAAGCAGCTTTTGGTAATCCAATGCTTGAGATTGGCATCGGTGGTTCAATCCCATTTATCGCTGATCTGACCGAAGTTTTCCCAAGTGCACAGATTCTGGTAACCGGTGTTGAAGACGCTGATTCAAGGGCGCACAGCCCAAACGAGTCTGTTCACCTAGTTGGTCTCAAGAACGCGATGGTAGCCGAGTCTATATTCCTGTTAGTTGGCAATGATTTGAAGTCTGAATAAACCAAATAGGCCTGGAAACGGTTTAGAATTAGGACCTAATAGGAGAGTGAAATGACTGAAACAATGACTCACGGACTTGAAATCACTGACGCAGCGAGAGCTGAACTGCTTAGACACATTGAAACTGCAGATGTAAGTGACCTAGCTGAAGGCGAGAAGCTTCGCCTTCGTGTTGAAATCAAAGTTGGTGGCTGTGCAGGTTTCCAGTACCTTCCATTCATTTTGACTCCAGAGCTACGCGAAGATGACCTAATCAAGGACTTCGATGGGGTGGAGGTAGTGGTTGACAACATGACTGCTCCTTACATTTCTGGTGCGACCTTCGATTTTGTGGACACATTCCAGAAGCGTGCCTTCGAAATTGACAATCCAAACAGCCAGGGTAGTTGTGCCTGCGGTTCTTCATTCAGCTAAATCATAAAAAGCTACCCAAGCCCTTTATTTTTGGGGTGTTATGGCATTCTCCGCTGAGATTAGGCAATAAACTTGTTTTATAACGAAACGATATTGAAGGATCGATTTTGCTTCCAAAACGTAGAAATAGATGGGCCGTAGTTCCGCTATTTGCTGTTCTAATTGCCTCTTTGTCAGGCTGTACATCATATGAATTCTCTAGAGGATGGCTGCCAGGTGTAACCGGTGTAACCAACCACACCGAGAGAATTGTCTCTCTTTGGGCGGGTTCATGGATCGTCCTGTATGCAGTGGGAATCATTGCCTGGGGACTCATGTTCTGGGCAATCATTGTTTACCGTCGCCGCAAGGGTGACGCGGAGATCCCGCCACAGCTTCGTTACAACATGCCAATTGAAGCTTTGTTCACCGTTGTTCCGTTCATTTTGGTTCTAGGTTTCTTTGCTCTAACAGCTAGAGACATTGATGCCATTGAAAAGCCAGTTGCCAGTGACTACAAAATTGAAGTAGTTGGAAAGCAATGGTCTTGGGACTTCAACTACGTGAACGACAACGTTTACGACTCAGGTATTCAGCTTCAAGATGTAACTGAAGAAGCTGAAAAAGAACTTCCAACACTTTACTTACCTGTAAACAGAACAGTTGAGTTCGATTTAGTTTCAAGAGACGTAATTCACTCATTCTGGGTAATCGACTTCCTATACAAGAAGGACGTTTTCCCAGGCAAGGTAAACAAGATGTACATCACCCCACAAGTTATTGGTACTTACAAAGGTAAGTGTGCTGAGCTTTGTGGTGAGTTCCACTCAATGATGCTTTTCAACGTGAAGGTTGTATCTCAAGAGGATTACGACGCTCGCATGGATGAGTTGGCAAAGATGGGTAACGTCGGTCAATTGACTGCAAACCCAGATGACCCTGACAACATCAACAGAAACAACAACCTTCCAGGCAACAAACCAAAGAGTGAGGGCTAGAAGATGGCACAGCCAGCTAAACCAGGCAAAGGTCGCGTAGTCGTCGATTGGTTGACCACAACCGACCATAAGAAAATCGGTTACCTATACCTAGGCACTTCATTTGTCTACTTCCTAATTGCCGGTGTTATGGCTCTGTTGATCAGAGCTCAACTGGCAATGCCTGGATTGACAATCATTCAGACTAAAGAGCAGTACAACCAGCTCTTCACAATGCACGGAACCATCATGCTTCTGATGTTTGCAACGCCATTGTTTGCAGGTTTTGCTAACGTTTTGATGCCTGTGCAGATTGGTGCACCAGACGTAGCCTTCCCAAGATTGAACGCAATCGCGTACTGGTTCTATTTCTGGGGTTCATTTATTGCTGTTGCAGGTTTCTTTACGCCTCAGGGTGCAGCTTCATTCGGTTGGTTCGCATATGCACCGCTATCGAATACGACGTTCTCTCCGGGTCTAGGTGGAGATCTATGGGTCTTCGGTCTAGCACTTAGCGGTTTCGGAACAATTCTTGGTGGTGTTAACTTCATAACCACCATCATCACAATGCGTGCTCCTGGCATGACCATGTTCCGAATGCCTATCTTTACTTGGAACACATTGGTGACATCAATTCTTGTCATCATGGCCTTCCCACCTCTAGCTGCAGCTCTATTTGCTCTTGGTGCGGATAGAAAGTTTGGTGCTCATATCTTTGACCCTGAGAACGGTGGAGCGATGCTCTGGCAGCACCTCTTCTGGTTCTTCGGACACCCAGAGGTGTACATCATCGCGTTGCCATTCTTCGGTATCGTTTCAGAAATTTTCCCAGTGTTTAGCCGTAAACCAATCTTCGGTTACCGAACTCTTATCTACGCGACAATCGCTATTGCAGCCTTGTCTATGACAGTGTGGGCTCACCACATGTACGTAACCGGATCAGTATTGCTGCCATTCTTCGCCTTTACGACGATGCTTATTGCAGTTCCGACGGGTGTTAAGATATTCAACTGGATTGGAACGCTCTGGCGAGGATCGATTACGTTTGAGACTCCAATGCTTTGGAGCCTTGGATTCTTGACCACATTTATCTTTGGTGGTTTGACTGGTGTAATTCTTGCTTCTCCAGCTCTGGACTTCCACGTTAGCGATTCATACTTCGTTGTAGCTCACTTCCACTACGTAGTATTCGGAACTGTTGTGTTCGCTATGTTCGCAGGTTTCTACTTCTGGTGGCCAAAGTTCACAGGAAAGATGCTGAACGAACGTCTAGGTAAGATTCACTTCTGGTTGTTGTTCTTCGGTTTCCACATCACATTCCTAATCCAGCACTGGTTAGGTGTGAAGGGTATGCCACGTCGTTACTACACATACCTAGAAGGCGATGGCTTCACTTGGATGAACCAGGTATCAAGTGCAGGTTCATTGCTACTAGGTCTATCTATGCTTCCATTCCTGTGGAACGTTTGGATTACTAGCCGTAAGGGCAAGATGGTAGAGCTCAATGACCCATGGGGTTACGGACGTTCACTTGAATGGGCGACTTCGTCTCCATTCCCTAGACATAACTTCACCACTATCCCTCGAATTAGAAGCGAATCTCCAGCTTTCGATCTCAACCACCCAGAGTATGCATCTCCAGATGCTAAACCTCTGTCAGGAAAGGGGAAGAAGTAGCCATGAAGACTAACGTCACAATGTTGAATGTCCTAACTATCTTCAATCTCTTAGTTGCCGGTATTTATGGATTCTGGACTTACACTGCTGATGGTGAGATTGAAGTAATTGGATTCGCAGCTCTAACCATGCTTGTTTTCTTGACCGGATTTATCTCTTTCTACCTTGCAAAGTCTGCAAAGAACTTTGTTGGTCCAGAGGATAACCCGGACGCGAACATCGAAGATGGTGAAGCTGAGATGGGCTTCTTTGCACCGTGGTCTTGGTGGCCTCTAGTTCTCGGAGTTGGTTGCGCGCTGAGTTTCACAGCATTAGCGGTTGGCTGGTGGCTCTTTGCTCTTGGCTTCGTATTCTCAATGATCGGACTAATTGGGTTCGTATTCGAACACTCAAGAGGGCAGCACGCTCACTAAGAAAAGCTTAAGAAGAAACCTGGTCACCAAAAAGTGATCAGGTTTTCTTCTTTAAGGAAACTTTTTGAGAGCTAGTTGATTACTTGTTGTATGAACGGAACGCAACGACTGCGTTGTGACCACCAAACCCAAATGAGTTTGAGATAGCCAGTATGTTCTCGCCTAGGTCTCTAGGTGAGGTAACAACATCAAGTTCGATAGCTGGATCTGGTTCATCCAAATTTATAGTTGGGGGAGCAGTCTTTGTCTGAACCGCAAGCACAGTAAAGATTGCTTCAATCGCACCTGCACCACCTAATAGATGCCCTGTAGAAGACTTTGTAGCTGATACAGCAATGTTCTTTAGGTGATCACCGAAAACTCTCTTGAGAGCCGTGTATTCAGCAATGTCACCAACAGGAGTGCTGGTTGCGTGAGCGTTGATGTGATTAACATCAGAAATCTCGGCGTTAGCCATCTTTAGAGCACCAATAACTGCTCTAGCTGCAGCAGCACCTTCAGGATCTGGTGCTGTGATGTGATAAGCATCGCTAGTTACGTAGCCACCGGCTAGTTCTGCATAAATCTTTGCTCCACGAGCCAAAGCGTGTTCTTCAAGTTCTAGAACCAGGGCTCCAGCACCTTCACCCATGACGAAGCCGTCTCTGTTTACATCGTAAGGTCGGCTAGCTTTAGCTGGTTCGTCGTTACGTCTTGAAAGAGCGTGCATAGATGCGAATGCAGCGATTGGAAGCGGGTGCATGGCGGCTTCACAGCCACCTGCCACAACGATGTCAATCTCACCTGAACGCAGTCTTGTGATGGCGTTAGCAATGGCTTCTGTTCCAGATGCACAAGCAGAAACAGAGGTTCTAACTCCACCTCTGGCTGAGATGTCCATACCGATAGCAGCTGCTGGGCCATTAGGCATCAGCATTGGAACGGTCATTGGGAGGACTCGTCTAGGTCCTTTTTCCTTGAGAGTGTCATATGCGTCTAGAAGCGTCCAGACACCGCCGATGCCTGTCGCAAATTCAACAGATAGTCTCTCCGGGTCAAAATCTGTTACTCCAGCATCAGCCCAAGCTTCTCTTGCAGCAATAAGAGCAAACTGGCTGGATGGATCTAGTCTCTTTGTTTCTTGAAGGGTCAGAATCTCAGACGCCTTCACCTTTGCTTGTCCAGCAAAGGTAACAGGGAGCTCATGACGAGCTACCCATTCCTGTTCCATAGTTGTAATGCCTGATTCACCTGCAAGCAATGCTTTCCAGGTTGTTTGAGCATCGCCACCGAGAGGAGTGGTAGCTCCTATCCCGGTGACAACTATTTTGCTGCTCAAGATTATTTAGCCCTGTGCTGAGGTGATGAAGTTAACAGCATCGCCAACAGTTAGAAGGTTCTTTACTTCTTCATCTGGGATCTTTACGCTGAACTTCTCTTCTGCGTTTACAACGATTGTCATCATTGAGATTGAGTCGATGTCTAGGTCATTGGTGAAAGACTTTTCCATCTTCACTGACTCGGTGTCGATACCGGTCTCTTCGTTTACGATTTCAGCCAGTCCTGCTAGAACTTCGTTCTGTGAAAGTGCCATGTGTTACTCCTTGGTTGTTTGATTTACTTACTAAAGTTTAGGGCAGAACCACGACTTGAGCCGCGAAGGCAAGGCCTGCTCCGAAGCCAATCTGCAGAGCTAAACCGCCAGATTTGACCATTCCATCCTGCAATACGCTAGCTGCCGAGGTGTTTCCGGTGTTGACAATGTCCCTGGCCACCACCACATTTTCAGGTAGCTGAAGCTGTTTTACCAACTCGTCAATGATTCTGATGTTTGCCTGGTGGGTTACTAGGGCAGACAGGTCTTCTGCTTGAATACCAGCCACAACTAGCGCTTGCTTGGCAACTTTGACCATTTCCCACACAGCCCATTTGAAGACTGTCATACCGTCTTGACGCAGGGTAGGCCAGGAAGCCTCACCATCGCGGAAATCAAGTAATGACGCGGTCATGCTTACTGAGTCCCAGTGTGAGCCATCTGAACCCCAAACAGTTGGTGCAATACCAGGAGTGTCAGAAGGGCCAACGATTGCGGCTCCCGCTCCATCAGCCAAAAGGAATGAAATTGAACGATCAGTTGGGTCGATGAAGTCGCTTAGCTTCTCACCACCAACAACCAAGACATACTTGGCAAGGCCTGAACGAACCAGAGCATCAGCCTGGGCAATTCCGTAGCAGTAACCAGCACACGCCGCCGAGATATCGAACGCTGGAGCTGGGTTCGCTCCAACCTTTTCTGCCAGTAGAGCGGCAGCTGAAGGAGTCTGATACGGGTGAGAGATTGTGCTGAAGATTACTGCGCCAATTTCTTGAGGATCAATTCCAGCTCTTTGGATAGCTTGGTTTGATGCTGCAACCGCCATGTCCATAAGAGACTGGTCTTTGCCTGCTCTTCTTCTGGTGATGATTCCGGTGCGTTGGCGAATCCACTCGTCACTCGAATCAATAGGACCAGCAATGTCGTCGTTGGTCACAACCAGGTCACCACGAGCTGCTCCGAGAGAATAAATCCTGCTGAACTGTCTTGTCTCGTATTGGTTAAGTTTCGGCTGGGACATTAGGCCTTCTTTACTGATCGATTGATTAAGTCTTGAGCTGCTTCTAGATCTTTAGGTTCTTTCAGTGCAACTATTTCAACGCCAGGCATCCCACGCTTAGCCAACCCTGCCAAAGTTCCAGCAGGGGAGACTTCAATTACAGCAGTGACACCAGCCTGAACCATGGCTTCCATGCACAGATCCCAACGAACTGAGTTGGCTACTTGACCAACAAGAAGATTGATGAACTCATTACCATCAGAAACTAGTTGACCATTTTGGTTTGACCAAAGTTTGATGTCAGGGTTTGCGGATTCCAATGAAGAAGTGAATGCTTCTAGTTCACTAACAGCTGGTTGCATGTATGAAGTGTGAAATGCACCAGCGACACTTAGTGGAATCACTTTGCTGCCTTGAGGACCTTCAGCAACTAATTTTTCGATTGCTGCTTTAGAACCAGCCGCAACTATTTGTCCTGCACCGTTGTAGTTGGCAGGAGAGAGACCCAACTCGGTAAGTCGAGCAACCACTGTTTCTTGATCTCCGCCAAGAACTGCTGCCATAGAAGTTGGTTCACTAGTTGCTGCAGCGTGAGCCATTGCTTTAGCTCTAACATTCACAAGTTGCATTGCCTGAACATCGGTAAGAACATTTGCAATGGCTGCTGCTGATACTTCTCCAACAGAGTGACCAGCAACACCTGAAACATTTGCAGTGTCAAGTAGTGAAGCAGTTGCGATACTTGCTCCAACAATTAGAGGTTGAGCAATAGCAGTGTCGCGAATAGTTTCATCATCGCTTTGTGTTCCGTGAGTAATCAGGTCGAGCGAAATAGCGTCAGAGAATTCCTCAAGCTTTGACTTGAATGCTGGAATCTCCAACCAGCTCGACATGAAGCCAGGCTTTTGTGAGCCTTGACCAGGTGCGAGGATTACCAACATCTTTAGGCGTCTCCACCTGCGTTACCAGATGTTCCAGCTGTCACATCAAGAAGACGATACTTATCAATTGCTAGTTGAGGAATGTGTGCTGCAACATCTCCTCTAGAAGCAAGTTGCTCAAGTACACGAACAACAATTGAAGGACCATCAATCTTGAATGCTCTTCTCGCTGCTGCTCTAGTGTCGGAGAAACCGAAACCATCAGCACCTAGAGTTGCATACTCACCTGGAATCCACTTACGAACCTGATCTGGTACTTGGTGCATGAAGTCGCTAACACCAATGAATGGACCTGGAGCACCAGCAAGCTTGTTGGTGATGTATGGAAGTGGACTTACTTCATTTGGATAAAGGAACTTCTGCTCATCGCAAGCAAGTGCATCACGACGAAGTTCGCTCCATGAAGTTACAGACCAGATGTCTGCAGAGATGTTCCAGTCGTCTTGAAGTAGTCTCTGTGCTTCGTAAGCCCAAGGGACAGAAACACCTGAAGCTAGAATCTGGGCTTTCTTACCTGCACCAGTTCCAACACTGATTCGGTGAATACCCTTGATGATTCCATCGACATCTACGTTCTCTGGTTCAGCTGGCTGAACAACTGGCTCGTTGTAAACAGTGATGTAGAAGACCACGTTTGGATCTTGGTGAACGCCACCATACATACGCTCGATACCTGCTTTGATGATGTGACCAATCTCATAACCGTAAGCAGGGTCGTAAGTAATTACTCCAGTGTTGGTTGCAGCAATGATTGGCGAGTGTCCGTCAGCATGCTGGAGGCCTTCACCAGTAAGTGTTGTTCTACCAGCGGTAGCACCAATCATGAACCCTCTAGATAGCTGGTCAGTTGCTGCCCAAATAGCATCTGCTGTTCTCTGGAATCCAAACATGGAATAGAAAACGTAGAACGGAATTAATGGCTGACCCTGAGTTGCATAAGAGGTAGCGATTGCAGTGAATGCTGCCATCGAACCAGCTTCGTTAATTCCAGTGTGCAGAATCTGACCTGCATCGCTTTCCTTGTATGAAAGAAGAAGTTCACGGTCTACAGAGATGTAGTGCTGCCCACGTGGGTTGTAAATCTTTGCAGTCGGGAAGAAAGCATCCATACCGAAAGTTCTAGCTTCATCAGGAATGATTGGCACAATTCTTGGACCAAGTTCTGGAGTCTTTAGAAGATCCTTTAGTAGGCGAACGAAAGCCATTGTTGTGGCAATCTCTTGGGTACCTGAACCACCCTTAGAAACTGAATATGCTTTGTCATCTGGAAGTTCGAATGAAACATATTTGCTTCTGCGTTCTGGAAGATATCCACCAAGTGCACGACGACGTTCGTGCATGTAGTCAATCTCCAAAGTACCTGGAGCTGGACGGTAGTAAGGAGGTTGATATGGGTCAACTTCTAGTTGAGCATCGGTGATTGGAATACCCATGTCATCTCTAAATGACTTCAAGTTTTCTAGAGTCAACTTCTTCATTTGGTGGGTAGCGTTTCTTCCTTCGAACGCTTTACCTAATCCGTAACCCTTGATGGTCTTGGCAAGAATTACTGTTGGTTGACCCTTGTGAGCAAGAGCTGCCGCATACGCTGCATAAATCTTGCGGTAGTCATGTCCACCACGCTTTAGACCCCAAATTTGTTCGTCTGTCATTGACTCAACAAGTTTTGCGGTGCGTGGATCTCTTCCGAAGAAGTTCTCTCTAATGAAGCCACCATCCATAGTTTTGTATGTTTGGAAATCTCCATCTGGAGTTGTGTTCATCAGGTTTACAAGAGCACCATCGGTGTCTGCTTCAAGAAGTGAATCCCATTCACGTCCCCAAACAACTTTGATTACGTTCCAACCAGCGCCGCGGAAGAACGATTCAAGTTCTTGAACGATTTTTCCATTTCCACGAACTGGACCATCAAGTCTTTGCAGGTTACAGTTCACAACGAAAGTTAGATTGTCCAAACCATCGTTGGCAGCTAGCTGCAATGCTCCACGTGATTCAACTTCATCCATTTCACCATCGCCTAGGAATGCCCAAACGTGTTGCTCTGAAGTGTCTTTGAAGTTTCTACCTGCAAGGTAACGGTTTGCCTGTGCTTGATAGATCGCGTTGATTGGACCAATACCCATAGAAACAGTAGGGAACTGCCAGAAGTCAGGCATTAGACGCGGGTGAGGGTATGAAGATAGTCCTCCACCTGGGTGAGATTTTTCTTGACGGAAACCGTTTAGCTGATCTTCGCTCAAACGTCCTTCGAGGAAAGCACGTGCGTAAGGGCCAGGACTTGCGTGACCTTGAATGAAGATTTGGTCTCCACCTGAAACGTGGTCCTGACCTTTGAAGAAGTGGTTGAAACCAACTTCATAAAGAGATGCTGATGAAGCATAAGTTGAAATGTGTCCACCAACTGAAACACCTGGTCGCTGAGCTCTGTGAACTAGAACTGCAGCGTTCCATCTCATCCATGCTCGGTAAGTTCTTTCAATTGCTTCATCACCAGGGAAAGTTGGTTCGTCTGTGGTGGCAATTGTGTTGATGTAGTCAGTGGTCTGAACCATCGGTACGTTTAGCTGAAGTTCGTGTGAACGCTTGAGAAGGTTCAACATGATTTCGCGAGCACGCTTAGGGCCGTGGACCCTTGCTACTGCATCGAGAGACTCTAGCCACTCGCGGGTTTCTTCTGGATCTTGATCTGGAGTGTTGCTTGAAAAAACGTCCTGATTGTTGATGGACAAAGATTCCTCGTTTCGGTTCTAGAAAACTTGAGGCAATCGTGATGCCTCAAGTCAAAATACTTTGGGGGACCGTTTGGGTCTTCTATAAGTTTAGGCTTTGTTGCCGAGGCTAGTTAGGATTAGAGCCAAGTCCAACGTAAGGAGTTTCAATGTCATTGATTATCGGAGATCTAGCCCCTGATTTCACTCTGGCTAACCAGTTCGGGGAGAACGTCACCCTTTCAGACTTCAGAGGAAAGAAGCCAGTCGTTCTGGTTTTCTATCCGTTGTCTTTTTCAGGTGTTTGCACCGGTGAACTATGCGAAATTCGCGATAATTTCGACAAATTTGACTCAAGTGACGTTGAATTGCTAGCTGTTTCAGTTGACAGCAAGTTCGTTCAGAAGGTTTTTGCAGAGCACGAGGGCTATAAGTTCTCTGTTTTGGCTGATTTCTGGCCTCACGGCAAGGTTGCCCAGGACTACGGCGTGTTCCTAGAGGAGCACGGATTTGCTAACAGAGGCACCTTTGTTATCGATAAAGACGGCGTTTTAGTCTCTAAATTCATTACAGCACCCGGTCAAGCCAGATCTCTTGACGAATATAGTCGCGCTTTGGCATCTTTGACCGCCTAGCCTGTTGTATAGTTTTACAAGCGCCACATGGCGCTGCAGTCAAGAGTCGGGCCTTTAGCTCAGTTGGTAGAGCGCCACGCTTACACCGTGGATGTCATCGGTTCGAGCCCGGTAGGGCCCACTTTTCGACTACCTCCACCTAGAGGCATGAGCTAAGACTCGCGATAAGATTTGCCTATGGATTCCAGCAACTTTCAGCCCCCTGCTCGTCGTTCCCTTTCTAACGAGGAACTCGAAGCACGCGTAAATCAAGCTATGTCTTCTCATCAAGGTGTTGAGGCAGTAATGGAGCTACTTGTAGCCCAAGAAGCCCTAAGAGTCGAGGAAGACCGCCAAGAGCAGCTTTGGATCGACAGCATGAGACAAAATGGCTCACCTGAGGCTCAAGCCGCTCTAAACGCACATCTAGGCATCGTCACCCCAGAACCAGTTCAAGAACCTGTAGTTGAAGAGGTTCAGGTCGTTGAGCCTGTGCAAGCTGCTGAAGTAGCTCCAACTCCAGAACCGATCGTCGAAGCTCCAGTGGCTCCTGTTGTGCCTCAAACCCCAAAAGCCCCACCAGTGTTCACTTGGCTTAACCCAGCTCCACCAACACCAGTTGCGAAACCTGAGGTAATTGAAGAGCCTCAAGTTGCCGAAGAACCAGAAGAAGAAGCAGTCGTTGAGGTAATCGAAACAGAAACTACAAGTACTTTTTCTTGGTTCACAACTCCTGAGGTTGAAGAAACTGAATCTGAAGAAGTGAATGTTGCCGAATCTGTTGTTGAAAACTCAGACCTTGTGGCAGAAGCTGACTTATCTCCGATTGGATCTGAATCTGAAACTGAGTTTGAAAGGTTGCTCACTGCTGCTGCAGCAGAAGAGGAATTAACTGCTCTTGAGGAAGCTGAAAACGTTCCGCTTTCAACTTTTGTTCCAGCTGAAAGTAATGTCGTAATTCCTTCTGATGAAAACAGAAACAGAGGACCACTTTCTCAACTATTAGTTTGGCTAGGAGCATCTGCCACTATCGTTCCGGTCTTTTTGGTTTGGTTCCTCATCAGCCTTGGACTTGATTCAACTTCAGTAGTTTTAGCTATTGTTAGCGGTTACCTAGTTTCTGGAACTCTGATTGCGGTTGCCTCAATTGCCGGCAAGAGAAGTGGTTTATCAACTGCAACTATCTCAAGATCAGTCTTTGGTGTTTGGGGAAACTCAATTCCTCTAAGCATCAACTTCATAGCCAGAGCTGCAGTGGCTGCGATTTTGGTTTCTGTCGTGAGTTTGTTTATGAACCAAGTAGGTCTTCTGACAGAAGAATTTAAGACCGTTCTACTTGAAGTTTCAGGATTGCAGTTCACACTAGGACTGGTATACCAAGTTGCGTTTGTCTTAGCAGCTGCAATCTTCGCATCATTCAGAGGTGTTCTAGGTCGCAGGACTCAGGCGGTATTTAGCATTCTTGGGTTTGCAATCTTTATTGCAGGCGTTGTTTATGCTGTCACTCTAAGCGGTAGCTTCACAGTTGTTGGAAGTGCTTCAATAATCTCATTGACAGGATTAGCAGGATTCGCGTTTGTAGTAATGGTCACGCTAATTCTCTGGTTTGCACTGGCCCCGAACATCTCTAAGGCCATACCAATGAGAGTTCGTGGCATAAAAGTTTTCACAGCAGTTCTAGTTGCAAACTTTGTAGTCCCGGCTCTGCTTGGCGTGCTCGCGCTTTTCTGGCTGGGCTCTCAAAAAGTCGATAACTCCGTTACGCCTGAAATTCAGAACATCCTAGATGTTCTCCCAACCTGGGCTCAAGGAACTTTGATTGCTGGAGCAGCACTCACTATATTCTTTGCAACGATCTTGACTCTCAGAACCGCTGCACTGGATTTTGTTTCACTGTTTAGATTCAAGTCTCGTGTTACTGGGCTTTTGTTCGCTTTCCTTGCCGTTGCTCTGCTCCTAGCTCTGTTTGCTCAACAGCCTCAGAATCAGCAAGTAACTTACCTAACCAACGTATTTGTCCTTGTTGCAGCTGCGTCAGCTGGCTGGGTTGGAATTTTTGCGGCTGATGTAGCAATCAGAAGACAGGCGTATCACGAGCTTTCACTTTCTCGTTCTTATGGACTATACAAAAAGTTCAACATCCTTGCGCTTCTAACTTGGGTACTTACCCTGGCGTTAGCAGTCGCTGCGATTCCAGTGAACCTGTTGGGATTCGATTTCATGGGCTTTGCTCTTCCATATGTTGGTTTGGAAGCTAACCTCGGTAGCGCTGCTATCGGCTTCCTAGCAACAGTCCTGTTCGGAATGCTCTTAACGTTTGCAATTCGCATTCCACAGATCAGAAAACAAGAACGTGAAGTTTTGGAACTTGAAGCCAGACGCGATCAGCTGAACGATATTTTTGTTGGCACCGAGTAATGGCTGTTTCTCTAAAAAGTGCCATTGAAGTATTTGAAAAGCTCTGGCCTGTAAGTCTTGCTGAAGACTGGGATGTAGTTGGCCTAGTCTCAGGCTCAGCTCATCAGGAAATCAAGTCAGTAATTCTCACTGTTGATGTGACGTCTGAAGTTGTTGAACATGCAAAGGAAGTTGGAGCAGATCTAATCTTTGCTCATCACCCAATGTTGCTTAGGGGAGTAACTTCAATTGCAGAAGATACTGCCAAGGGCAAGGTTCTCTCAGAACTAGTCAGATCAAACATCGCTGTTTATGCAGCACACACAAACGCCGACTCTGTAGAGACTGGAACCTCCGCAGTAATCGCTGAAGCATTAGGCCTCATCAACAGCAGACCTCTAGCTCCATCAGCAGTGCCAAGTCAGGGCATTGGTCAGATTGGTGACATTGAATCAATGACACTTGGTGAACTAGCCAGCAAGTTGAATGACTTACTTCCTCCAACCGCAACCGGTGTTCGAGTGGCAGGACCTTTCGATAGAAAAGTAAGCAAGGTTGCGTTGTGTGCAGGGGCCGGAGATTCATACTCACTACTGGCATTAGATCAAGGTGCTGATGTATTCATCACTTCAGATCTAAAGCACCATAACTCGCAAGAGATTCTCGAACTAGCCAAAGCCCGTAACGTTGATTTTGCCCTAATGGATATTTCACATTGGGCAGCAGAGTTCGTGTGGCTCGAGACAGCAAAGAGAGAACTTGAACAGGTATTGCCTCAGGTTAGCTTTGAAGTTTGCGATATTCGAACAGATGTATTTGATTTCCTAATGAACAAACAGAGAGATTCCCAATGAAGTTAGATAAACCAGGTCAATCTGAGTTAACTCTCCTGAGTTGAGTGCGAAGTCGCAGGAACTTTCTGAGCTATCTGGTGAAGTAATCGCCGCTCGAACAAACTTTGAGAACTTGCAGATGGAAGCCCGAAAGGCAGACGACAACCTTCACATGGTTGAAGAACGACTGGCACGCGACAACGAACGACTAAACCAGACATCGTCTCCGAAAGACGCTCAAGCTATTCAATCTGAGATTGAATCTCTTACTCTTCGCAAAGAGGGTTTGGAAGAAGTTGAGCTTGAAATCTTAGAGAGACTAGAAGTCGCAAATCAGGAGTTAGACGAAATCTCTAAGCAGAGAGAAACCTGTTCCAAGGAACTAGAAGAACTTCGAGAGAAGATTCAGGTTCAAGTTGATGAACTCAAGTCTCAAGGTCGCAAACTAGTTGCGGATAAAGAAACACTGACCTCGAAGGTGCCTGCAGACATTCTTGAGAAGTACAAGGCTCTGGCCACAAGGCAGGTTGCAGTTGGAAAGATAGAGTCACGCTCTTGCACTGCTTGCCACATGGGCCTAACCGCAAACACTATTGATGCACTTGCTGATCTTCCAGAAGATGAAATTGGTTCATGTCCTGAGTGTTTAGCGATGATAGTTCGATGACTCAAATCGTAGTTATTGAAGCAGACGGCGGATCTAGGGGTAATCCTGGACCAGCTGGTTCTGGAGCAGTGCTGATTGACCAGGCCACCGGAGCTGTGTTAGCTGAAATTGCAATGTTCATCGGTGTTGCAACAAACAACGTAGCTGAATACAGAGCAGTGCTAGCAGCGGTTGATGTTGCTAACGAAATTGCTCCTGAAGCCGTACTTCTAGTTCGTATGGACAGCAAGCTCGTAGTTGAGCAAATGTCTGGCCGTTGGAAGGTAAAGAACGAGGGTATGCAAGACCTCTTCCAAGCCATGGTGAAGAGCATTGGATCAAGAAAGATTTCTTTCGAATGGATTCCCAGGGAGCAAAATGGAAAAGCTGATGCTCTTGCGAATGAGGCAATGGATGCAGAGAAGAGCGTAGTTAGAAAGTTTGTTGGCTCTCCTGACACCTCAACTATCAGCGTTGTGACATCTTCCTCAAAGGTCATCGCAGCAGATCTGGAATACAACCCAGAGCTACCAAGTTCAGTTCGTGCTCCAAGAAACGTGTCTAAGAAACTAACCACAATCATCTTGGTTCGTCACGGGAGAACCAT
>JBEDLY010000033.1:0-15563 GCA_041171365.1 Actinomycetota bacterium
ATTTGCTGTCTACTCTTCTAAGCGTTAGTCAGCAAGAGTGAACTGACCGGTTGCATAGAACTGGTCAAATCTCTTCTGAGCTCTAACAAGGAACTTAGGCAGGAACTCGATGATTTCTGCTGAGGTCATATCCAATACCGCGTTGATTAGACAGATCAATCTGCTTAGAAGAAGCACCTCATAGTCTTCGTCTGAAATCTTAGGTAGTTCGAGCACTGAAGAGTATCCAGCTTTCAGATGCTTTTCTCTTTCTCGGTCTTCGCGAATGTAATAGTTGCTAATTACCAAATCTTGAATTGGAAGACCAATGCCTGCATCGTCAAAGTCAATGATTGCTAACTTGTCTTTTGATTGGATCACATTGCCCATATGTAGATCAGCGTGAATTGGAATCAACTCTTGAGTTTTATTCAGCCTTTCAAATACTTCTTCAGAGATAGCTAAGCCTTTGAGAATGTCTTCATAAAGCTTGTCGCTAATTGCCTCTGGTTTTGATGGGGTGAGAAGGTCTTTGGCATTCATGAGTGTTGAATTGATTGCTGGCATGAAAGCTGGCGGGGAGAACTTTAGGTCTTTCACTGATAACTGCAAGCGAGCCATGTTTTGACCTAGTTCAAAGAGTTGCTCATTAGTTGGCTCATCACCTACTTCTTCTCCCTCAATCCACTTGAACAACACAGCTGTTGTGTCGGTGTCTAGAGGTTCAAATCTTGTGCTGATGTAGAGCTCGTTGTTTGTGGTTCTAAGAGGTACTGGAGCCTGGACTGATCCGTCAAGGCTCAAGGCTTCTAGCCACTGCATTTCAGCTAGGACTTCATCACCTGATTTGTGTGAACTGAGGTTGATTCTTAGGGCTAGATCTTGACCTTGGCTATCTGTGATTTTGAAGGATGAGTTAAAGGAATGATTCACATTCTTTATCTCTTTAGGCTCTACCCCGTATTGCCTGAAGATCCCAGGCACCAGCTCCTGAACAGCTGCTATTTGGGCTTCTTCGTCCAACTGGGTGTATTCCATGAGGTCAGTGTATTAGGGGTTGCAGGGGCAGGGGGTTTCAGGCTAAACTGGGGGAAGCCAAAGACCGCCGGTTTCGGTGCAGGCAAATCCATTGATTTATCAGAGGTTTTGCATGCTTCGACGAAGGTCCGCTAAATGAAGCGGCATCCAGCGCAGGTGAACTGAATTAGATTTTTCTAGCTCTGGTCATTTGCGCCAGAGCTTTTTCGTTTTAAGACCCTAGGGCTACCGGCATCACAGATATAAGGAGCGCCATGGCGGACAAGCAAGCCTCAGTCGCAGAGTTAACTGGACTATTCCAGAGCTCTCAGGCTGTTCTGCTCACCGAGTACCGCGGACTCACTGTGGCACAGCTTAAAGAGCTGCGCCGTTCAATCAGTGCGGATGCAACTTACGCCGTAGCAAAGAACACACTGCTAGCCATTGCAGCTAAGAACGCTGGAGTTACCGCATTTGACGGTCACTTCCAGGGTCCTAGCGCTGTGGCATTTGTTAGCGGAGACGTAGTCTCTGTTGCAAAAGCAATGCGTGATTTCGCTAAGGCAAACCCACTGCTAGTAGTAAAGGCAGGTTTCTTCGATGGAGCCGCTCTTACACCTGCAGAGGTTACCAAGCTTGCTGATCTTGAATCTCGCGAAGTATTGCTGGCCAAGGCCGCCAATGCTTTCAAGGCTTCACTATTCGGTGCAGCATACATGTTCCAGGCACCTCTTGCTCAGGCTGCTCGCGCAGTCGACGCTCTGCGTCAAAAGCAAGAAGCTGCATAACCAAACCCAAAGTTTCACAAACTAAAACAAGGAGATACACATGGCAAAGCTGACTACAGACCAGCTAATTGAAGCCTTCAAGGAACTATCACTTATCGAGCTTTCAGAGTTCGTTAAGAAGTTCGAAGAAGTATTCGAAGTTACCGCAGCAGCTCCAGTAGCTGTTGCTGCTGCACCTGCAGCAGGTGGCGGAGCAGACGCTGCAGAAGAGAAGGACTCATTTGATGTAGTTCTAGAATCTGCTGGCGACCAGAAGATCGCGGTTATCAAGGAAGTGCGTGCACTGACTAACCTAGGTCTAGGCGAAGCAAAGGCCGTTGTTGACGGCGCTCCAGCAACCGTTCTTGAGGGTGCTAACAAGGAGACTGCAGAGAAGGCTAAGGCTGCTCTAGAAGCTGCTGGTGCAAAGGTTACCCTTAAGTAATCTTCTTCACTGACAAGGCGGGTTTTCTTTTACTCGGTATTCTTTAGATATGAAGTATTACAACAATGTGGTCGAACTCATCGGCAATACCCCTTTAGTGAAGTTGAACAAAGTAACTGAGGGAATTGCTTGTACTGTTCTAGCCAAGGTTGAGTACTTTAACCCAGGTGGTTCTATCAAGGACCGTATTGCAGAGAAGCTGATTGATGCTGCTGAAGCATCGGGACAGCTAAAGCCTGGCGGAACCATTGTTGAGCCAACCTCTGGAAATACGGGTATTGGTTTGGCTCTTGTTGCTCAGCAGCGTGGCTATAAGTGCATCTTTGTTCTTCCAGACAAGGTGGCTGTTGACAAGATCAATACCCTAAAGGCTTATGGAGCAGAGGTAGTTGTTTGCCCTACTAACGTGGCTCACGAAGATTCTCGTAGCTACTACTCAGTTTCTGACCGTATTGCTAGAGAGACTCCAGGAGCTTTTAAGCCTGATCAATACAGCAACCTAAATGGTCCTGCTTCTCACTATGAAACTACTGGTCCTGAGATTTGGAAAGACACAGAAGGAAAAGTAACTCACGTTGTTATCGGTGTTGGAACCGGTGGAACTGTTTCTGGTGTTGGACAGTATCTTAAGGAAGTTAGCGACGGAAAAGTTCAGATTATTGGTTGTGATCCAGCAGGTTCTGTTTATTCAAATGGAACAGGAAGACCTTACCTAGTTGAAGGTGTTGGACGTGGAGATGATTTCCTACCTGAAGCATTCGATGAAACTGTAGTTGACCAGTTTGTTCCAGTTCCTGATCTTGATTCATTCATGATGACAAGAAGACTTGGTAGAGAAGAAGGATTGCTAGTTGGTCCTTCTTGCGGAATGGCAGCTGTTGCAGCTCTCAAGGTAGCTAAGACACTTCCAGCTGATGCTGTTGTTGTAGTTATCCTGCCTGATGGTGGAAGAGGCTACCTAGCTAAGGTGTTCAACGATACTTGGCTAAGAACATATGGTTTCATGCCTCGTCTGGAAGATGCTGTTGAAGATCTTGTCACTGGCACACAGGTCTCTCCACAGGTTGTGAGTGTTAAGACAACAGACACCATTAAGACAGCTTTGGACAAGAACTCTGAGTTCCTATTGGTATTCAATAACGAGCCTCCGGTTAGAGCTGGTGAGATCTCAGGTGTTCTAAGACTTGCTCATCTAAAGGCAGGGCTTGCATCAGGTGCTTTCAAGGAAACTGATCTTGTTGAGACTCACATGGAATCAAGACCTGTTCCTCTGGGTTACACCGACACCATAGCCACAGCTAAAGAAGTTCTAGCTGATGAGGATTGCGCTCTGGTTCTTCGAGAGGGTGAAGTTATCGCTCTTTTGACCCATAACCAGTTGGTTTAGTCTTATAGGAATAAGGAAGAATCTAATGTCAAAGTTTGAAACAAGAGCAATCCATGTAGCTCAGCACCCAGATGAAAAGACCGGTGGAGTTATCCCACCTATTCATATGACCACCACCCACATGCAGGATGGTGTTGGCAACCTACGTGAAGGTTATGAATACAACCGTGCTGCTAACCCAACTAGAACTGCTCTTCAGGAAGCATTAGCTTCTCTTGAAGGTGGACGTTTTGGCATGAGTTTCTCAAGTGGTCTTTCTGCTGAAGATGCGATCATCCGTGGGGTTCTAGCTCCTGGAGATCACGTAATTCTTGCTAATGACCTTTATGGCGGCTCATACCGACTCTTTGCTAGAGTCCACAAAACCTGGGGCGTTGACTTCACAATTGTGAACCTAAATGATGAGGCTGCTCTAGAGAGTGCTTTCATTGAAGGTAAGACCAAGATGGTTTGGATTGAGACACCGTCTAACCCAATGATGACAATCTTTGACATTGCTAAGGTTTCTGCTGTTGCTCATAAGCACGGAGCAGTTGCTGTTGTTGATAATACTTTTGCAACCCCTTATCTACAACGTCCACTTGAACTAGGTGCTGACATTGTTATTCACTCAACTACTAAGTACTTAGGTGGACACAGCGATGTTCTTGGTGGAGCAGTAATTCTTAATGATGGAGAGCTTGCAAAGAAAATTGAATTCATTCAGTTTGCTGTTGGTGCTGTTTCATCACCTTTTGATGCTTGGCTAACCCACAGATCTCTAAAAACTCTTGCACTTCGTATGGACAGACACTGCTCTAATGGTCAAGCGGTAGCAGAGTTCCTTGCAACACAGAAGAAAACTGTTTCTGCTGTCTACTATCCAGGTCTACTAGATCACCCAGGTCACGATGTTGCTAGAAAGCAAATGGATGGCTTTGGTGGAATGATTTCCTTCAAGCTTGTTGGTGGAACAGCAGCTGCAAAGAAGTTCTGTGAAAACACAGAACTGTTTACTCTTGCTGAATCTCTAGGTGGAGTTGAATCATTGGTCAACTATCCAGCTGAGATGACCCATGCTTCTGCTAATGGATCTCCTATTGAAGTATCAGGCGATATCGTTCGTCTATCTGTTGGTGTTGAACACATTGAAGACATCATCGCTGACATAGCTCAAGCACTCGAGAGACTCTAAATATGTCAGCTTCAGAGCAGGACAGAGTTCAAGCAATCTATGATGAGTTCGCTAAGAGCTACGACGATCACTATGCGTCTGCTGAATTCCAAGAAGAAGATCAAGCACTATTTAGAATCCTCTCTCCTTGGATCAGAGGAAAAGTACTAGACCTTGGCTGTGGCACCGGCCTTACCCTGAGCTATAACGACATCAGCAAAGACGACTACCTTGGGGTTGACCCAAGTGCTGGAATGCTAGCCAAGCTAGAGACAAAATTCCCTGGCTATAGGACTGTCAACTCGACCTTTGAGCAGTGGGCTGAAACCGGTGAGAATTCTAAATTTGAAACCATTCTTGGTCTTTTTGGAGCACCCGCTTACTTCGCTAAAGAGTCCTACGCCAAGGTCCTAGAAAGACTTGCCCCTAAAGGCCACTATTTCCTTATGTTCTATAAGCCTGGCTATTTCCCAGCCCACATCTACACTGAGGAAGACAAGGCTGCAGCCAAGGCTCGTATTGACTATGACCTGATCAATTCGACCTTTGAAACCACCTTTATCTTCACTAATTATTTGGTGGCAACCAACATTCCACAGGAGTTTTTGCCTGCCCGGTAACACTTGGTAACACTGGTTTTTAGGCTCCAAAATTTAGGGCAAAATGTATCTGAAACATACTTAAAAACCTAAAGGAGTTCACACATGGCTACATCAAAGAAAACGCTATGGCGCGGGTTTGCAGCAGCAGCTGCAGTGCTATTGGCTACCACATTAACCGCCTGTTCAACAGGCAGCGTTGCCGGAGACACAATCACTGAAGGCAAGCTAACCATCGGAACAGGTAACCCTGCTTACTTCCCATGGGTAATTGACGACAAGCCTGAATCAGGCGAAGGTTTCGAAGCTGCAGTTGCATATGCAGTTGCTGAAAAGCTTGGCTTTGCAGCAGAAGACGTTGTTTGGGTTCGCACAACATTCGATGAGGCAATTGCACCTGGAGTTAAGAACTTTGACTTCAACTTGCAGCAGTACTCAATCACTGAAGAGCGTAAGGCAAACATCGACTTCTCAACCCCTTACTACGAGACAGCTCAGGTTGTTGTAACAGTTGCATCATCTCCTGCAGCAGGTGCGAAGAGCATTGCTGATCTTCAGGGATACCTAATCGGTGCAGCAACTGGAACTACATCATTCAACGCAATTGGTGATGTAATCAAGCCGACTCAGGATGCACTTGCATTCAACTCAAACGATGACGCTAAGGCTGCTCTAACTAACGGACAGGTTGATGCAATCGTCCTAGATCTTCCAACAGCACTTTACGCATCATGCTGTGAGCTAGACGGTGGAACAATCATTGGTCAGCTCCCAACAGCTGACAAGGGTGACCAGTTCGGTCTAGTACTAGACAAGGGTTCAAAGCTAACTGCTGCAGTAAGCAAGGCTCTTGATGAACTACGTGCTGATGGCACACTAGCTCGTCTAGAAGAGCAGTGGCTAACAGCAGATGCTGGTGTTCCAGTACTCAAGTAATCTATACCTATGAGTAATAGCGAAGCCCGTAGGTTCAGCCCAAGTGAAATTGAGCTGGACCGACGGGCTTTCCGCTTAGCTCGGAAGAGAAAGTCAACAACACTTGTTGCTTTCGTAAGCACAATTCTTTTTGCCGTTGTGGCTTGGCTTTCACTAGTGAACTCACCTGGTTGGCCAAGGGTAGAACAGAGTTTTTTCAATTTAGAAACAGCTATTGAAGCTCTTCCTGCAGTCCTAGAGGGACTGATGCTAAACCTTCGAGTTCTGCTGTATTCAGCTATTGGGGTTCTAGTCGTTGGTTTGACCTTAGCTCTTCTAAGAACCCTTCGTTCTCCTATCTTCACCCCAATCAGATTGCTAGCTAGAGGCTATGTTGATCTATTTAGAGGACTACCTCTAATCATTGTTTTGTATCTGGTTGGCTTTGGTATTCCTGGCCTTCGTCTTGAGTTCTTGGGAAGAATTCCCGTTGAGGTTCTAGGTACTCTAGCTCTCACTCTTACCTACAGTGCTTATGTTGCCGAGGTGTTTAGAGCAGGTATTGAAGCTGTTCACCCATCTCAAAGACTGGCTGCAAGATCTCTTGGTCTTAGTTACTCTCAGACCATGCGTTTGGTTGTTCTACCTCAGGCGTTTAGAAAAGTAGCACCTCCACTAATGAATGACTTTGTTTCCCTACAGAAAGACGTCGGTCTTATCTCTGTATTAGGTGCAGTTGATGCTGTTAGAGCAGCACAGATTGAAGTTGCTCAGTTCGCTAACTTCACACCTTATGTTGTATCTGGATTGCTGTTTGTTCTTCTAGCCATTCCAACTGTTAGAGCAGCTGATTACGTGACAACCCGTCTGGCTAAGCGCGAGCAAGCGGGAGGTGTTCTATGAGTAAGTTAGAAAGCCCTAAAGATTTAGGTCCACTGATTCTTAATGTCAAAGGCGTTCGTAAGAACTTCGAAGATAAAGAAGTACTCAAGGGTATTGACCTAGAGGTTTATAGAGGTCAGATTGTTGCTCTAATTGGCTCATCAGGTTCAGGTAAATCAACTCTGTTGAGATCAGTGAACCTAATTGAAGAGATCAGCGATGGTCAGATTCTGCTCAACGATGTTGACATATCAGACCCTAGAGTAAATCAGGATGAGGTTAGAAGACAGATTGGTTTGGTGTTCCAAGCCTTCAACCTATTTGCGCACCTATCCATTCTCGAGAACATTACGCTAGCTCTGAGACATGTTCAAGGGCTAACAGCAGCTGAAGCCAAGAGCAGAGCACTAGTTCTTTTGGAAAGAATTGGGCTTGCTGAGAAAGCTGATGAATATCCTGACAAGCTATCTGGTGGTCAACAGCAGAGAACTGCGATTATTCGTGCAGTTGCTCTAAACCCAACCCTGCTTCTACTGGATGAAGTGACAAGTGCTCTAGACCCTGAGCTAGTTGGCGAGGTCCTTGAACTTATTAAAGATCTAAAGGCTTCAGGAACCTCTATTTTGATGGCAACCCATGAGCTCTCCTTCGCTAGGGATGTGGCGGACTGGGTGGTCTTCCTTGATGGTGGCGTAATCATTGAAGAGGGACCTGCCAAGGACTTCTTTGAGAACCCACAAATGCCTAGAACTAAAGAGTTTCTCCAGAGACTTCGCTCAAGAGCAGGAGAGCAGTAGAGGCTTAGGTAGGCTTAACTAAGCCAGCAACGAGGTTGGCTACGAGACTATTTAGGTTGTGAAACAAATGCGTATTTTGCTTGTAGGAGCTGGCGGCGTTGGAGATGCTATTGCCAAGATTGCAGCAACAAGAGATTTCTTCGAAGAGATGGTCGTTAGCGATTATGACCAGTCGAGAGCAGACAAGACCATTGCCTGGATCCAGGATAAGTATGGCGATGAGGTAGCTTCAAGATTCAGTTCATCCAAGATTGATGCATCTAACGCAGCATCAATGGCTGCACTGATTACAGAGCTGAACATCACACACGTTCTAAACGCTGTTGAGCCTAAGTTTGTGCAGACTATTTTCTCTGCTTGCTACACAGCAGGAGTTCATTACTTAGACATGGCGCTCAGCCTCAGTGAAGCAAATGAAGAAGACCCATTCCACAAGACCGGCATCAAGCTAGGTGACTCACAGTATGCACTGCACGAGCAGTGGGAGAGAGCTGGAAAGCTTGCTCTAGTTGGTATTGGAGTCGAGCCTGGTCTTAGCAACGTGTTTGCTAGATATGCTGCTGATTACCTGTTCAGTGAGATTGATGAAATCTCAGTTAAAGATGGTGGAAACCTAAGTGTTACTGATGATGATGGCAATGAAATCTTTGCTCCATCATTCTCTATTTGGACAACCATTGAAGAATGTTTGAACCCACCTACTTTGTTTGAAAAGAAGAAGGGTTGGTTCACAACCGAACCATTCAGCGAGCCAGAGATCTTCGAATTCCCTGAAGGTATTGGGGCAGTTGAGTGTGTGAACGTTGAGCACGAAGAAGTAACCATGCTTCCTAGAACTATGGATGCTGGAAGAGTTACCTTCAAGTTCGGTCTTGGATCTGACTTCATTGGAGTTCTAAAGACCCTTCACATGCTTGGTCTAGATTCAACTAAGCCTGTTCGTGTTCGTTCAGCTCAAGGTCCAGTCGAAGTTGCTCCTCGAGATGTTGTTGTCTCAGTTCTTCCAGATCCAGCAACCATTGGACCTCGCATGACAGGTAAGACCTGTGCTGGTGTTCTAGTTACCGGTAAGAGTAAAGATGGTTCACCAAGAGCCACTTACCTATATCACGTAGCAGATAACGCTGTGACAATGGCAGCTATTGAAGCGCAGGCAGTTGTGGCTCAAACAGCTTTCAACCCACTAATTGCCCTAGAACTATTGGCAACTGGTGTGTGGGAGGGTGTTGGAGTTATGGGCCCAGAAGAGTTCGATGCTAAGCCTTTCCTAGATCTCATGAGCTCATCAACTGGTTACCAAGAGAAGTGGGTTTCCCAGGAACGTCTTCCAGCTAGTCCGCTAAGACATCCTTAGGAGAGGTGGGCATGTCCAATCAGAATGAGAATCACTACGATGTCATCATCGTTGGATCTGGTTTTGGTGGGTCTATTTCTGCTCTTCGTTTGACTGAAAAGGGCTATAAGGTTCTGGTCATAGAAGCAGGTGCTCGGTTCAAAGACACTGACTTCGCAAAGACTTCCTTCAATCTCAAGAAGTTTCTATTCTTTCCAAGGCTTGGCCTTAGAGGAATTCAGAGAATAGACCTTCTCAAGAATGTAATGGTTATGTCTGGTGCTGGTGTTGGCGGAGGATCTCTGGTTTATGCAAACACTTTGTACCGCCCACCAACATCATTTTTCAAGACCGGTTCTTGGGCAAAGATGTGTGATTGGGAAAAGGAGCTAGCTCCCTACTATTCACAAGCAGAACGAATGCTTGGTGTTGAGGTTAATACCTACATGTCGCCAGCTGATATCGAACTTAAGAAGGCTGCTGACAAGTTGGGCTATGGAGATACTTTCCAAATGGCTCCTCTGGGTATTCACTTTGGTGAGCCTGGGAAAGAGGTTCAAGATCCTTACTTCGGTGGAGTGGGTCCTACAAGAACTGGCTGCATTAACTGTGGCGAGTGTATGACTGGTTGCAGGCACGGAGCGAAGAACACTCTTGTGAAGAATTACCTATACCTTGCTGAACAAGCGGGAGCCAAGGTAATTGCCAACACAACTGTTACTAACATCATTGATTCTGCTTCTGGTTATGAAGTGCAGACTAGACACTCATCCTCAAGCGGTTGGAGTAGGAAGAACACCTTTACTTCAGATCAAATCATCATTGCAGCAGGTGCACTGGGTAGTGCCAAGCTCCTTCACAAAGTAAGAGCCAAAGGCAATCTGCAGGGAATAAGTTCAACATTGGGTTCATTGAGTAGAACCAATAGCGAGTCTTTGCTCGGTGTTGTTGCTAAGGGTAAAGACATCGACTTCTCACTTGGTTCTTCAATTACATCAAGTGTCTTCCCTAATGAACACACTCACGTTGAGCCAGTTAGATATGGCAAAGGCTCAGGCTTCATGGGAATCATGGAAAGCATTATGGCTTCAGGACCTAAGGGTCAGAAGCCAACTTTCTGGAGACTAATAGTAAATAGCATCAGGAAGTTTGGTTCTTTGCCAAGTATGTATAACCTTCGCAGCTGGCCTGAACGGACTTTGATTCTCTTGGTTATGCAATCAAGAGATAACTCGCTAACTACCTTCAGTAAAAGAGGACTGTTAGGAAGAAAACTAACCTCACGCCAGGGCTACGGAGAAGTGAACCCAGCTTGGGTTCCTGAGGGACACAAGTTAGCTAAAGAACTTGCTGACCAGTTCAATGGCACAGCAGGAGCTGTTATTACAGAACCTTTTGGTATTCCGATGACCGCTCACTTCCTAGGCGGATCTGTCATTGCCCCAAATGCTAACGAAGGTGTTCTGGATGGTTATCTAAGGGCGTTCGGTCAGCCAGGGCTCCACATCCTCGATGGTTCAGCACTGTCCGCTAACCCAGGAGTGAATCCATCGCTAAGCATTGCAGCTCAAGCTGAATGGGCATGTGCGTTCTGGCCTAATAAGGGTGAATCAGATACCCGTCCTGAATTAGGAAAAGAGTTTAAGGTCATTGCTCCGGTTAAACCAGTAAGCCCAGTGGTTCCTAAGGGTGCTGTTGGTGAACTAAGACTTGAAGTGAAAATCAAGTAATTACATGGCTAGAGATTTACGTCTTCTAAATAGTCCTTGAGCAATAGCTGCTCCGATAAGGATTATGAATCCTCCCACTGGTTCAAACCAACTTAGTGTTTCACCCAGAACAACAACACCTAATGTCACAGCCACTAGTGGCGCTAGCAAAGTAACTGTTGATGAAACTGCAGATCCGACTTGTCTTAGCAGTGGGTAATACATTGTGTAGGCGATTCCTGTCCCGAATATTCCTAGAACTAGAAGCGCACCAAAAGATTGCCAGGTGAATGGTGCAGTCATCGGCGGTTGAGTCAGATAGATAGGAAGTAGAAGAGTGGCAGCAGCTGCGATCTGACCGAAAGCAGCTACTTCAAGAGGGTGTCCTCTTGGTTCAACGAACTTTCTAATGAAAGGACCACCAAAGCCATAGCAGCTAGCAGCAATCACGATACCAACTACAGCTAGCCATGAATCTGTTTGAACTCCTTGCCAAACTCCAATGAGTGTTAGCACACCGACAACACCAACAAGAAGTCCGATTATCTGGTTTCTAGAAACCTTTTCATCTCTGAACACAGTCAATAAGAAGATGACCGTGGCAATTGGAGTTATCGCATTAGCCATTCCTGAGAAAGCAGAGGAGACGTGGTGTCCACCAAATGCATAAAGGGTAAATGGAATAGCTGTGTTGATTAGTCCAACTACAAAACTGAGCATGAAGAATTTGATGTCCTTGCGTATCTTGATCTTCTTGATGCGAAGAACTAGATAAAGAGTGAAAGCTCCAAGAACACATCGCCAAAATGCCAATCCAATTGGTGAAAGTGAAGCATTAGCGAATTCAATGAAGAAGAAAGAGGAACCCCAGATTAGGCCTGCGCCAAAGTAGTTGAATAACCAACTTCTTGACTTGGCTTCAGGAGCACTCTTTACTTTGGACACGTTAGATAGCCTAGCCAACGGGTATCGATTGGCTCTTCATTTGCCCTTGGCTATCCGCTAAACTATTAGAGGTGTGCTGGGAAGTCGGGTCGGCAATGTTATTTGCCTTTAACCGATTGGATAAAAAATGTTAACTATTGCCGCCGTATCCGTATTCCTAATTGCTTACGTTTTCATAGCAACTGAGAAAATCAACCGTGTAGCTGTTGTCTGTGCTGGAGCCGCAGTGATGATAATCATCGGCGCTACTAATGCCGATGCTGCCTTTTATAGCCACGAAACCGGTATCGACTGGAATGTAATATTCCTACTTCTTGGAATGATGATCATTGTTGGTGTCATCCACAAGACAGGGCTGTTTGAATACCTAGCCATCAAAGCTATTCAATTAGCTAAGGGGCGTCCTCGTCAGGCTTTTGTCTACCTGCTTATGCTGGTTGCTTTCTGTTCAGCTCTTTTGGACAACGTGACAACCATCATGTTGGCTGTGCCAATGACTTTGATGGTGGCTAAGTATCTAAAGGTGCACCCGGTTCCATTTATCTTGGCTGAAGTATTCATTTCCAACATTGGCGGGGCAGCCACTCTAATCGGTGATCCACCAAACATCATCATTGCCTCTAAAGCTGATTTGGACTTCAACTCATTCCTTATCCACATGGCACCAATGGTCCTAGTTGTGCTGGCGGTGATTATCCCGATGCTGGTTCTAATGTTCAACAAGGAATTGAAGAACAATGTCGAGGATCGAAAGTCTGTTATGACTCTCAACGCAAACAGCTTCATTAAAGACAAGGCATTGCTAGTCAAGAGCCTTGTTGTTCTGACACTTGTAATAGTTGCTTTCGTTCTTCACTCAGTTCTACACATGGAGCCATCTGTTATCGCCATGATTGGTGCTGGGGTTCTTGTAATGATTAGCAACCTAAAGCCTGAGCAGTTTGCCAAGGATGTTGAGTGGGGAACACTCGTATTCTTCGCGGCCCTATTCATCATGGTTGGTGCTCTTGTAAATGTTGGAGCACTCAAGGTCGTTGCTGACTCAATCGGAGCATTTGTGGGTGACGATGGTGCGCTAGCAGCAGGAGCACTTGTTATTGTCTCTGCTTTGGCATCCGGAATCGTCGACAACATTCCATATGTAACTTCAATGGCACCTGTAGTCCAACAGTTGAACGACTCTATTTCTACAATCACAAATGATGGTTTGTGGTGGGCATTAGCCTTTGGTGCTGACTTTGGCGGCAACATGACCATAGTTGGAGCCAGCGCAAACGTAGTGGCAGTTGGCCTGGCTTACGCCAGCGGACACAAGATCACCTTCTGGCAATTCGCTAAGTATGGAATCCCAGTAACCCTAGTCTCAACAGCTATGGTGCTTCCTTACGTTCTAATTCGATACTTTGGCTAATCCAGCTCGACGATAAAGGCTATTTAGGCAGTAGTTGCTTCTATGCGGAAACAACTCGGCAAGGTTAACTAACAAGTGCCTAAACTCCAAGTATTCTGCGTATAGAACCAATTGATTTAACTTTCAGGACCACATATGCCTAAGCAAGAAAAGACTAGAAAAGACCCACTCTTTGAGTTCGTCATAGTCTTTGCCATCTTGCTTGGTGGTGTATTTGCCTTTAGTTCTGACACTCAAAGAGTTGATGCGACTCCAGAAGTTACCCCTCCGGCTGTCGAAGTCGTTGAGGAAGTCAAGCGTAGCTATGTTGTCCCTACCGGCAAGCCAGAGACTTTAGTTTCAGGTCTTCGTGCACCTTGGGAACTTTTGTTCCTGCCTGATGGACAAGCTCTAGTCGATGAAAGAGACACTGGTTCAATCCTCTTAATCAATAAAGACCTAGAGGTTTCCAAAGTTGGTTTCACCAGAGCTGCCCCACCATGTGAAAAGTTTTGTGAAGGTGGAACTCTTGGTATGACCTATGCAGCAGATCGCATTGGCAACAAACTAAGCCTCTTTGTGTTTCTAACAACCTTGAGTGACAACCGCATTCTTAAATATGACTTGAACACTGATGTCTCAGGTAAATGGAGTCTTGCTAACAAGAGAGTAATTGTTAAGGGAATTGAGCGAAGTGGAAAATCAACTACCCATAACGGTGGTCGACTAGCCATTGGCCCAGATGGAAAGCTCTGGGTAACTCTTGGAGATTCTGGAATGAAGAGTTCAACTCCACAGAATTGGAATGCACTAGCTGGTTCTGTGTTGCGAGTGAACCTTGATGGGTCAGTGCCAGAAGATAATCCTAGAAACTCTTTAGTTTGGGCTAAAGGCTTCAGAGATACACAAGGTATCGCTTGGGATGAGTTTGGCAATGCCTGGACCACAGAGTTCGGTCAAGATACTTGGGATGAATTGAACCTTTTAGAAAAAGGTAAGAACTACGGTTGGCCTATTGCCGAAGGTCTCTACAAGTTTGTTGAAACACCACTTGAGCCTGGCAACCCTGGATCTAATGCACAAGGAACAGCAGAGAACCCAGCACCAAAACCAACCATTCCAGCAATGCCCTCTAAAGATGTTTTGGTCACTGACCCTAGATACACACCACCGATATTCACTTGGCACCCATCTGAAGCTGCTTGCAGTGGAATAGCTCACGTCAAGGGTTCATTGATTTCAGCTTGTTTACGAGGCGGAAAGCTTTGGGTTATTCCAGTTCTTGGCGATAAGAAACTTGGAGAGCCTCAAGAGTTCTTCAAAGGCAGCTTCGGCAGACTTAGAAAAGCAACGCTTGCACCAGATGGATCTCTTTGGTTGATCACAAGTAACAGAGATGGCCGTGGTGGTTGGTCAAGCGGAGGAGAGAATCCTCTAGATGATCGAATCATCAGAGTTCAGCTGAAGACAGTCTTTATCGACTAAAGAGTTATTTGCGTTTATTGGTGGCCCATAGGACGATCCCCAATATAGAGACAATCCCACCAAGAGGCAGAGTCAGCATCAGCAAGAACAGAGCAGTTCCGCCTCCATCGCCTCCAGTACTGAAGACATTCCCACCTATCGGAGTGGCCAGCATGGCAAGAGCAATAGGGGAAAGGGCGAATAAGCATCCACTACCGGATAGCCACTTGCCAACCAAGCTCTTTTTGTTCCCTGAAACATCAGCCCCACAGTTGGTGCAAAACCGCTCCTGGCCAACTCTCTGGTCCCCACACCTTGAACACTTGTCCATTAGATCTCCACTCCCTTACAAAGAAAATCCTATTAACTAGGGCTTAAAGGCACAGGCATGGTGACTTAATCGTTACCAAATCAGTGGGAAAAGGGCTCTAGGTGTCTCCATGTAGGCTCTAGGCTCGTAACTACATCGATGTTTTGTGCGAAACGTCCTTCCTGAAAGGCACCACGTGTTTCGCAAAACTATCGCGAGTTTGCTCGCCCTTCCTCTAATTACCGTTGGTATCTCAGCTGCTAATGCTGCAGCATCCCCTTGGTCAGAGAACTTTGACTCCATGCAGACCTACTCAGGTGTGGACTTCGATGGCAACATCACCACACTGGTAACAGATCAGCCTGCAGGAGAAGGTTTCACATCTGGAAAAGCCATCAAGATGGAGACTCAGGCTAAGGCTTGGGCTGGTACTAAGTTTGTTCTTCCAAACACTTCAAGCTTTGTTTCAAC